>CANGHQ010000068.1 GCA_947453585.1 Burkholderiales bacterium
CAGCTTGAAAATCCAGCCCGCCTCGGCCAGCAGTTCAGGCGCACCGGCTTGGAAGGTGACGATGGTTTGCGCCCAGCCGGCGAGCTTCATCATCATGCTGCCGTCCAGGTGCTGGGCCGACAAGGGGATGGTGGCCAGGCCCAGGGCAAGCTGCAACCACAAGAGCACCAGCAGCACGATGTCGCTGGTTTTGGAGTTGATGCGGATACGGGGCTCAAACAGGCGGCGGTGCAAGAGCAGCGTCACACCGATAAAACCCAAGGTTCCGGCAATGCCGCCGCTGACCATGGCCATGAGTTGCTTGGCGCCTGCGGCCAGAAAGTGCTCATAGACAAAGTGCGGCGTGAGCATGCCAAACAAGTGGCCAAAGAACAAAAACAGCACGCCCACGTGGAACAGGTTGCTGCCCGCGCGCAGTTGCCCGGCCTTGAGCAGCTGCGAGGAATCGCTCTTCCAGGTGTATTGGTCGCGGTCAAAGCGGATCAGGCTGCCCACCAGAAAGACGGTAAAGGCGATGTAGGGATAGACCCCGAAGAGGAAGATGTCGAGTGCGTTCATAGCGTGGCTCCGGTCGGTGCGGGGGCTTTTTTGGCAAAGTGGATGGTTTGCGCCTGGCCGGGTTGGGTCTGGCCCTTGACCGAGCAGCCGTCAAACACGACGGGTTCTTCCCAGGCGGTGTCCAAGGGCTCGTCAGGCACCACCTTCACGGCGTGGGCTTTTTCACCGGCGAGTTCAATCAAGGCGCCCAAGACGCTGGCGTAAGCGCTGTTGCGCTGCTGCAAGGCGTTGAAGATGGCGTTGAAGATGTGCGCCATTTCGCCCAAAAAGGCGCGCGCCTCGGCCGGCGGCTGGGTGGACACAAACTGCAGCACCACCGGCAGGTAGTCGGGCATTTCGTCAGGCCCCAGGTACAGGCCGGACTTCTCGTAGGTTTGCGCCAGGTCGATCATGGCCGGGCCCCGGTCGCGCGAGTCGCCATGCACATGTTCAAACAAATGCAGCGAGGTGGCGCGGCCCCGGTCAAACAGCTCGACATACTGGGCTTCGATCTCCAGCGCGTCCGGGCCCGCCAGGTGGGCCATCAGCGTCTGCAGCTCGGCCAGGCGCGCGCTCGCCAGGGCCTGCTCGGCCTGCAAGGCGCCGCGCAGTTCGGGCAAATGGCGGCGCAAGGCGGCGTCCGGGTAGGACAGCAGATGGGCCATCACCTTGAGGGTGTTGGATGCTGCAACAGGTTTGGAAAATGCCATGGCTTAAACCTCCGCCTTGATGGGTATGGTGCGCTTTTTGGTGCCTCCAAACAGGCTCAGCTCGCTGGCGCCGTCCGAGCAGCCGTTGCCAAACGAGAAGCCGCAGCCCCCCCGCATGTCAAAGGTGTCCTCGGCATATTCGCGGTGCGTGCTGGGGATGACGAAGCGGTCTTCGTAGTTGGCAATCGCCATGACGTGGTACATCTCTTCCACCTCGGCCTGGCCCATGTGCACCTGGTCGAGCGCGGCCATGTTGATGCGGCCATCCACATGTTTTTCGCGCTGGTAGGCGCGCATGGCGAGCATGCGCTCGAGCGCCCGCTCCACCGGCGCGGTGTCACCGGCGGTGAGCAAATTGGCCAGGTACTTGACCGGAATGCGCAGCTGCTTGACATCGGGAATTTCGCCGTTGATGCCAATATCGCCGGCGTTGGCCGCCGCGCTGATGGGCGACAGGGGCGGCACGTACCAGACCATGGGCAGGGTGCGGTATTCCGGGTGCAGGGGCAGCGCCACCTTCCATTGCACGGCCATTTTGTAGACCGGGCTCTTGCGTGCGGCTTCCATCCATTTGTCGGGAATGCCGTCGATGCGCGCCTGGGCAATCACGGCCGGGTCGTTGGGGTCCAGGAACAGGTCGAGTTGGGCCTGGTACAAATCGCGGTCGTGCTCCACGCTGGCTGCGGCCTGGATGCCGTCGGCGTCATACAAGAGCACGCCCAGGTAGCGGATGCGCCCCACGCAGGTCTCGCTGCACACCGTGGGCTGGCCGGCCTCGATGCGAGGGTAGCAGAAGATGCATTTTTCGGCCTTGCCGCTCTTCCAGTTGTAGTAAATCTTTTTGTAGGGGCAGCCGCTTACGCACATGCGCCAGCCGCGGCACTTGTCCTGATCGATCAGCACAATGCCGTCTTCCTCGCGCTTGTAGATCGAGCCCGAAGGGCAGCTCGCCACACAAGCGGGATTGAGGCAGTGCTCGCACAGCCGGGGCAGGTACATCATGAAGGTGTTTTCGAACTGGCCGTAGATGTCCTTCTGGATATCGTCGAAGTTCTTGTCCTTGCTGCGCTTGGAGAACTCGCCGCCCAAAATTTCTTCCCAGTTCGGGCCCCACTCGATTTTTTCCATGCGCTTGCCGGTGATCAGGCTGCGCGGGCGGGCGGTGGGTGCGTCCTTCATCTCAGGCGCCGATTGCAGGTGCGCGTAGTCGAAGGTGAAAGGCTCGTAGTAGTCGTCAATCTCGGGCAGATTGGGGTTGGCAAAGATGCGCATCAAGAGCTTCCACTTGGCGCCCTGGCGTGGTTCGATCTGGCCATTGGTCTTGCGGATCCAGCCGCCGTTCCACTTGTCCTGGTTTTCCCACTCTTTGGGGTAGCCGATGCCGGGCTTGGTTTCCACGTTGTTGAACCAGGCGTATTCCATGCCGGGGCGGTTGGTCCAGACGTTTTTGCAGGTGACCGAACAGGTGTGGCAGCCGATGCACTTGTCCAGGTTGAGCACCATGCCGATTTGGGCGCGTATTTTCATCGTGATTCCTTAAGCGTGGACGGAGGCGCGGGCGTTGAACTGGGCTTCTTCTTCAAGCCAGTCCACCTTGCTCATCTTGCGCACCACCACAAACTCGTCGCGGTTGGTGCCGATGGTTCCGTAGTAGTTAAAGCCGTAGCTGAACTGCGCGTAGCCGCCAATCATGTGGGTGGGCTTGAGCACAATCCGGGTGACCGAGTTGTGGATGCCCCCGCGCATGCCGGTGATCTCGGAGCCGGGGGTGTTGATGATCTTCTCTTGCGAGTGGTACATCATCACCATGCCGTTTTTCACCCGCTGGCTGACCACCGCACGCGCTGCGATGGCGCCGTTGACGTTGAACAGTTCGACCCAGTCGTTGTCCTCAATGCCCACGCTCTTGGCGTCGTCTTCACTGAGCCAAATGACGGTGCCGCCCCGGTTCAGGGTGAGCATCATCAGGTTGTCGCTGTAGGTCGAGTGGATGCCCCACTTCTGGTGCGGCGTGATGAAGTTCAGCGCAATCTCTTTGTGCCCGTTGGAGCGGATGTTCTGGATGCCCTTGGTGGCCTTGAGGTCCACGGGCGGACGGTAGCTGGTAAAGCCTTCGCCAAAGGCGGTCATCCACGGGTGGTCCATGTAGAACTGCTGGCGTCCGGTCAGGGTGCGCCATGGGATCATCTCGTGCACATTGGTATAGCCGGCGTTGTAGGACACGGTCTCGCTCTCGATGCCGCTCCAGGTGGGCGAGCTGATGATCTTGCGCGGCTGCGCCTGGATATCGCGAAAGCGGATTTTTTCGTCCTCGCGGTACAAGGCCAGATGGGTGTGGTCCAAGCCGGTTTGCTTGCCCAGCGCCTGCCAGGCCTTCACCGCCACGTGGCCGTTGGTCTCGGGGGCGAGTTGCAGCACCACTTCGCAGGCGTCAATGTCGGTGTCGATCCGGGGCATGCCGCAGCTCACGCCGGGCTCTTGCACCAGGCCATTGAGTTCGCCGAGTTGTTTGACCTCGGTTTGCGTGTTCCAGGCAATGCCTTTGCCGCCATTGCCCACTTTGTTGAGCAAAGGGCCCAGGGCGGTAAAGCGCTTGTAGACGTTGGGGTAGTCGCGTTCCACCACCACCATATTGGGGCCGGTCTTGCCGGGGATCAGGTCAATCTCGCCGCGCTTCCAGTCTTGCACGCCAAAGGGCTGCGCCAACTCGGACGGCGAGTCGTGCATCAGCGGGCTGAGCACCATGTCGCGCTCCACGCCCAGGTGGCCGACGCAGACTTCGCTGAACTTCTGGGCAAAGCCCTTGTAGATGTCCCAGTCGCTGCGCGACTGCCAGGCCGGGTCCACCGCCGTGCTCAAGGGGTGGATGAAGGGGTGCATGTCGCTGGTGTTGAGGTCGTTCTTCTCGTACCAGGTGGCCGTGGGCAACACGATGTCGGAGTACAAGCAGGTGGTGCTCATGCGAAAGTCGAGCGTGACCAGCAGGTCGAGCTTGCCTTCGGGGGCTTCTGTGTGCCAGACCACTTCGGTCGGTTTGGCCTCATCTTTGCCCATGTCCTTGCCTTGCACGCCGTTGCTGGTACCCAGCAAGTGCTTGAGGAAGTATTCGTGGCCCTTGCCGCTGGAGCCCAGAATATTGGAGCGCCAGACAAACATATTGCGCGGCCAGTTGTCCGGGTGGTCCGGGTCTTCGCAGCTCATGGCCAGGCTGCCATCCTTGAGGCCTTTGACCGCGTAGTCCTTGGGCTCCATGCCCGCAGCGGCTGCGTCGCGCACCACTTGCAAGGGATTGGTCTTGAGCTGTGGCGCCGACGGCAGCCAGCCCATGCGCTCGGCGCGCACGTTGTAGTCGATCATGCTGCCGCCGTAGAGCTTTTTGTCGGCCAAGGGCGAGAGCACTTCTTCCATGCCCAGCTTTTCGTAGCGCCACTGGTCGGTGTGGGCGTAAAAAAAACTGGTCGAATTCATTTGCCGGGGTGGGCGCACCCAGTCCAGGCCAAAGGCCAGTGCGGTCCAGCCGGTTTGGGGGCGCAGCTTTTCCTGGCCCACATAGTGGGCCCAGCCGCCGCCGCTTTGGCCAATGCAGCCGCACATCATCAGCATGTTGATGACGCCACGGTAGTTCATGTCGGCGTGGTACCAGTGGTTCATGGCCGCGCCGATGATGACCATGGACTTGCCATGCGTCTTGTCGGCGTTCTCGGCAAACTGGCGCGCCACCGCAATGAGCTGCGCGCGCGGCGTGCCGGTAATGCGCTCTTGCCAGGCCGGGGTGTAAGGGGTGTCGTCGTCAAAGTCTTTGGCAGCGAGTTCGCCAGGCAAGCCACGCGCCACGCCATAGTTGGCCACCTGCAGGTCAAACACGGTGGCGACCAGGGCCTCGCGCTTGTCGCCTTCTTTGCCCAGGGAGATGCGCTGCACCGGGACGGTACGCACCAGCACGTTGTTGGCTGCCGCACCCGTGGCGTTGTTGGGAAAGTGCTCGCTCTCGATGCCACCAAAGTAAGGAAATCCCACCTTGGCCGTCTCGGCGCTGGCGTGCTCGCCCTCCATGAGCGAGAGCTTGAGTTTGACGTCGGCGCCGTGGCGCGCTTCCTTGGCCTGCAGGTTCCACTGGCCTTCGTCGGCGCGCCCGTCCGGGCCCCAGCGAAAGCCGATCGCGCCCTGGGGCAGCACCACTTTGCCGCTCTCATCCATGGCCACGGTTTTCCACTCGGGGTTGTTGGCCGCGCCGAGTTTGCCGTTGAAGTCAGACGCCCGCAGATAGCGGTCGGGCACCATCACCACGCTGCCATCGGGCAAGGCGTGTTCTTTGAGCATGACCAGCATGGGCATGTCGGTATAGCGGCGCACGTAGTCGTCAAAGTAGCTGCTGCGCGTGCCGCTGTCGGGGAAGTAAAACTCTTTGAGAATGACGTGGCCCATGGCCATGGCCACGGCGGCGTCGGTGCCTTGCTTGGGCTTCATCCAGATGTCGGAGAGCTTGGCCACTTCAGAGTAGTCGGGCGTGATGGCCACCGTCTTGGTGCCTTTGTAGCGCACCTCGGTAAAGAAGTGCGCATCGGGCGTGCGGGTTTGCGGCACGTTGGAGCCCCAGGCGATGATGAAGCTGGAGTTGAACCAGTCGGCCGATTCGGGCACGTCGGTTTGCTCACCCCAGATTTGCGGGCTGGCCGGGGGCAGGTCGCAGTACCAGTCGTAAAAGCTCATGCACACGCCGCCAATCAGGCTCAGGTAGCGGCTGCCTGCGGCATACGACACCATGGACATGGCCGGAATGGGCGAGAAACCAATGATGCGGTCGGGCCCGTGCTGCTTGATGGTGTAGACGTTGGCAGCGGCCACCATTTCATTGACCTCGTCCCAGCTGGAGCGCACAAAGCCGCCCAGGCCGCGCACGCTTTGGTATTCGCGGCGCTTGGCGTCGCTTTGGGCAATCGAGGCCCAGGCGTCCACCGGGTCTTGCGACAGGCGCGCTTCGCGCCAGAGCTTGAGAAAGCGTCCGCGCACCAGGGGGTATTTCACCCGGTTGGCGCTGTACAGATACCAGCTGTAACTCGCACCCCGGGCGCAACCGCGCGGCTCGTGGTTGGGCATGTCCCAGCGGGTGCGCGGGTAGTCGGTTTGCTGGGTTTCCCAGGTGACGATGCCGCCCTTGACGTAAATCTTCCACGAGCACGAACCAGTGCAGTTCACGCCGTGGGTGCTGCGCACAATCTTGTCATGCGCCCAGCGGTCGCGGTAGGCGTTTTCCCAGGTGCGGTCTTCGCCGGTGGTCACACCATGCTCGCCGCTAAAGGCTTCGCGCGGTTGAGAGAAATAACTGAGTCGGTCGAGAAAATGGCTCATGCGGTACCTCGGTAAAAAATGCAATTGAAGGAGCGGTCTTGGACAGGCTTAGGGGTTTTTGATCTCGGCGCCCGCGCGCAGGTAGAACCACCAGTTCAGCAACAGGCAGGCGGCGTAAAAAACCGCAAAGCCGTACATCGCGTTTTGGGGCGAACCCGCCTTGATCTGGGTACCGATCACCACCGGGGCGATGAAAGCGCCATAGGCGGCCACGGCCGAGGTCCAGCCCAGCACCGGGCCGGCCTGCTGGCGGTCAAAGATGAAGCCAATGCTGCGAAAGGTCGAGCCGTTGCCAATGCCGCTGGCTGTAAACAGCACGACAAACAGCGCCATAAACACAAAGAAGTACTGCTCGGGCTGGGCGCTTTGGTAGGCCAGCAACATGACGTAGCCCACCGCAGCAGACGCCAGCACCATCAGCGCCGAAATCCACTGCGTGACAATGGAGCCGCCCACCTTGTCGGCAATCCATCCGCCCACCGGGCGCACTGCGGCACCCACAAAGGGGCCAATCCAGGCGTAGGTGAGGGCCGAAGGCGCGTTGGGATTTTTCAGGGCATGGGCCATGAGCCCTGTGGCGGGATCGACCACGTGCTGAAAGCCAAAGATCACGGTAATGGCCAATGGCAGCGCCATGGAAAAACCGATGAAGGAGCCGAAGGTGACGATGTACAGCGCCGTCATCGCCCAGGTGTGCTTGTTGCTGAAAATCTCGAACTGCTTGGCGACGTTTTCCTTCATGGTGCCAAAGGCGGCCAGGCGCATGATGAGCAAGGCGCTGGCAATGTCCAGGGGAATAGCCACCCACATGCTGATCAGGCCCAAGCCTGTGGGCGCAGGCAGGTAAAGGTACAAGCCCAGAATGGCCGGAATAAAGGCCAGCGTGTAGAGGTAAGTCACCTTGGCAAAGGCCACCAGGGGGCTGCCTGTGTCGGGTGAGACGGTCTTGAGGTTGCTCATCCAAAACCAGCACAAAAGCGACAGGGGCAGCAGCGACAGCACCCAGGCAAAGCCCGCGTTCTGGATCCAGGTGGGTGTGCCCGAAGCAATCTTGCCAAAGATCCAGCCACTGTCCTTAACCAGTTGCAAAGAGCCGCCGCCCCAGTCGCCAAAAAGGCTGACCGTCATCACCAGTGGTATGACGATTTGCATGGTGGTGACGCCAAAGTTACCCAGACCGGCGTTCAGGCCCAGCGCCGTGCCTTGCAGGCGCTTGGGGAAAAAGGTGCTGATGTTGGACATGGAGCTGGCAAAGTTGCCACCGCCCACGCCAGACCACAGCGCCATCAGCTGAAAAGCCCAAAGCGGCCAGCCGGGGTGCTGCAGGGCAATGCCGGTGCCGATGGCGGGTGCCAGCAGCATCACGGTGGTCAGAAAGATGGTGTTACGACCACCGGCCA
>CANGHQ010000069.1 GCA_947453585.1 Burkholderiales bacterium
ACTGGGAACTGCTGCCCAACAACCAGCCGCAACGCCGTTTTAGCCAAAGCCGCGCCGTGGCGCTGGACATGGAAAGCGCCACCATTGCCGCCAACGGCTGTCGCTGTCGGGTGCCCTACGGCACGCTCTTGTGCGTGAGCGACAAGCCGCTGCACGGCGAAATCAAACTCCCCGGCATGGCCAACCACTTTTACCGCGAGCGCGTGGACCAGCACCTGCGCATCGGCATGCGCGCTGTCGAATTGCTGCGCGCGCGCGGGCTCGACCAGTTGCACAGCCGCAAGTTGCGTAGTTTTGCGGAAGTTGCGTTTCAGTAGCCCCTGCGCCAGCACCAGTGGGCGGACCGAGCATCCACGACAATGGCCCCATGACTTCGCCCTCCCCCCTCCCCCCGCTGTTCCAGGCCCAACACCTGACCAAGCGCTACGGCGACACCGATGTCGTCCAGGATTTGTCCTTCGAGATTGCCCCCGGCGAATGCTTGGGCGTGATTGGCCCCAATGGCGCGGGCAAAACCACCACCATCCGCATGTGCTTGGGGCTGACCGTGCCTGACGCCGGCAGCATCACCGCGCTGGGCCTGCATATGCCAGTGGACGCGCTGGCCATCAAGGCGCAGTTGGGCGTGGTCACCCAGCTTGACACCTTGGACCCGGACTTCAATTGCGCCGAAAACCTGCTGGTCTATGGCCGGTATTTCGGTCTGAAAGACGCCGAGATCAAGAAGCGCATTCCGGCGCTGCTGGAGTTTGCGTCCCTGACCAGCAAGGCCAAGGCCAAGCCGGGCGAACTCTCGGGCGGCATGAAGCGGCGCCTGAGTCTGGCGCGCGCCCTGGTCAATGACCCCAAGCTGCTGCTGCTGGACGAACCCACCACCGGCCTGGACCCGCAAGCGCGCCACTTGATGTGGGAGCGGCTGCAGTTGCTGTTGCAGCAAGGCAAATCCATTTTGCTGACCACGCACTTCATGGACGAGGCAGAGCGCTTGTGTTCGCGCCTCCTGGTGCTGGACCACGGCAAAAAGATTGCCGAAGGCAAACCGCGCGACCTGATCGCCCAGTACCTGGAGCCCGACGTGGTGGAGGTCTATGGCGTAGGTGCCCTGGCGCTGGCCCAGAGCCCGCTGCGCGAACACGCGGCCCGGGTTGAGGTGAGTGGCGAGACGGTGTTTTTCTACACCCGCGACTCAGGTGCGCTCTTGCAGGCGCTGCACGCCTATCCGCAACTGCGCACCCTGCACCGCCCGGCCAACCTGGAAGACCTGTTTTTGAAATTGACCGGACGCCAGATCCGCGAGGACGCCTGATATGAACACCCCTCTTATTGCCAACCCACCGCCGGCGCAAAGCCGTTGGCGCGCGCCGCGCCTGAGCATGCGCTTTTGGCCGGTCTTTTTGCGCAACCTGCTGGTCTGGCGCAAGCTGGCCATTCCCAGCCTTTTGGGCAATATTGCCGAGCCGCTGATGTGGCTGGTAGCCTTTGGCTACGGCATGGGCGCGCTGGTGGGCGAGATCAAGGTGGACGGGCAACCGGTGCCCTACATCCTGTTTCTGGCCAGCGGCTCGATTTGCATGAGCGCCATGCAGGCGGCGTCGTTTGAGGCGCTGTATTCGGCTTTTTCGCGCATGCATGTGCAAAAAACCTGGGACGGCATCATGAACGCGCCCGTGGGCCTGGACGACATTGTGCTGGCAGAAATGCTGTGGGCGGCCTTCAAGGCTTTGTTCACTGTGACCGCGATTTTGGGCGTGATGCTGGCGCTGGACATCAGCCACAGTCCCAAGATGCTGGTGGCCTGGCCGATTTTGCTGGGCGTGGGCATTACCTTTAGCTCGATGGCACTGGTGTTCAACGCCCTGGCCAAGGGCTACGACTTTTTCACCTACTACTTCACGCTGTTTTTGACGCCCACCATGT
Organism: Burkholderiales bacterium; assembly: GCA_947453585.1. Classification (GTDB taxonomy): domain Bacteria; phylum Pseudomonadota; class Gammaproteobacteria; order Burkholderiales; family Burkholderiaceae_C; genus Allorhodoferax. The sequence continues at coordinate 1,918 of CANGHQ010000069.1, forward strand.
TTCTCAGTGGCGTGTTCTTCCCGCTAGACCAGCTGCCGCCCCTGGTGCGCCTGGTGGCGGACTGGCTGCCGCTGTCCAACGCGGTGGCGCTGGTGCGGCCCTTGTTCATGGACCAGTGGCCGCGCGATGTGTTGCACCACGGCGGCGTGCTGGTGGCCTATGCGGTGGTGTCGTTTTGGGTGGCGCTGGCTTTGACGCGTAAGCGCTTCGGGCAGTAGCCCCCATGCAAACCCCAGCTGCCCCCATCCTGCGCGACCTGGTCTTGGTGGGTGGCGGCCACAGCCATGTGGGTGTGCTCAAAGCCTTTGCCATGCAGCCCTTGGCGGGCCTGCGCATCACGCTGATTTGCACCGACGCGCACACTCCTTACTCCGGCATGCTGCCGGGCTACGTGGCGGGCCACTACAGCTTTGACGAGGTGCACCTGGACCTGGTGCGCCTGTGCGTGTTTGCCGGGGCGCGCTTTGTGCGTGCCGAAGTCACCGGCATCGACCGCGTGCGCCGCCAGGTGCTGCTGCGCGATCGACCAGCGTTGGACTACGACTTGTTGGCCATTAACACCGGCTCCACGCCCCAAACCGACGCCGCGCCGGGTGCGGCCGTTCATGCGGTAAGCGTCAAACCAATTGCCTCTTTTAACCAGCGCTGGCTGGCGTTGCTGGGCGCGGTGCGCGCGGGCCAAGGGCCTCGCCGCATTGCGGTGGTGGGCGCAGGCGCGGGTGGCGTGGAGCTGCTGCTAGCCATGCAATATAGGCTGCGCGCCGAGCGCCAGGCCCTGGGTTTGGCGGGGCCGGAGCCGGTGTTTTCGCTGTTCTCCGCGTCCGAGGCGGTGCTGCCCACCCACAACCCACGCGTGCAGCGCCGCTTTGCCGCCGTGCTGCAGGCGCGCGGCGTGCAGTTGCACGCAGGGGTGCGGGTCAGCCAGGTGAGCGCTGCGGGGGTACAAATCCATCCATCCAACGGCACCCAGGATGCGTGGCAGGACGCCGACGCCGTGTTCTGGGTCACCCAGGCCGGTGGCGGCGCCTGGCTGCAAGATACCGGGCTGGCGCTCAATGAAGCGAACTGCGTGCGGGTCAACGCCAAGCTGCAATCCATCACCGACCCACGCATTTTTGCCAGTGGCGACGTGGCCCATATGGACGGGCGGCCCCTGGAAAAAGCGGGCGTGTTTGCCGTGCGCATGGGCATGCCGCTGGCGCGCAACCTGCGCCACGCCCTCTTGGGCCAGCCACTGCAGCCCTACCGGCCGCAGCGCCACTGGCTGGCGCTCATCAGCACCGGCGACCGCTATGCGGTGGCCTCGCGCGGGGCGTTGGACTTTGCCGGGGCCTGGGTCTGGCGTTGGAAGGACTGGATTGACCGGCGCTTTATGCAGCGCTTCTCGGATTTGGGCGTGGCCGCCATGGCCACAGCGCCTGCCGCTGGCGCGCCGGTGCTGGCCGACCTGAGCGCCTCTGAGGCGCAGCAGTCGTCTGCCGCGCAGGCCATGCGCTGCGGTGGTTGCGGCGCCAAGGTGGGTGCGGGCGTGCTGTCGCAGGCCTTGGGCGGCTTGTGCCCGCTGCCCAATGCCGACGTGCTGATCGGCCTGGGTGCGCCCGACGACGCGGCTGTGGTGCGCGTGCCGCCGGGCAAGGCGGTGGTGCAGTCGGTGGATTTTTTCCGGGCATTTATCGACGACCCCTACCGCTTTGGGCAAATCGCGGCCAACCACGCGCTGGGCGATATTTTTGCCATGGGAGCGCAGCCCCACACCGCCACCGCCATTGCCACGGTGCCGCCGGGCCTGGACCGGCAAACCCGCATGCTACTGGCGCAGATGATGGGCGGCGCGGTCGAGGTGCTCAACGCTGCAGGCTGCACCCTGGTGGGCGGCCACACGGGTGAGGGCCAGGAGCTGGCGCTGGGCTTTGCCATCAACGGCTTGGTCGATATAGACGCGCAAGGCCAGTTGCAAGGCGTGCTGCAAAAAGGCGGCATGCAAAGCGGGGAGGTGCTTATATTGACCAAGCCTCTGGGCACGGGCACGCTGTTTGCGGCCCACGCACTGGGCCAGGCGCGCGGGCGCTGGGTGGAAGCGGCGCTGGGCAGCATGTGCCAATCCAGCCAGGCAGCGGCGCAGATTGTTCAAGCCCATGGCGCCAGCGCCTGCACCGACATCACCGGCTTTGGCCTGCTGGGCCACCTGGTGGAAATGGCACGCGCGTCAAGCGTGGATGTGGATCTCGACCTGAACGCGCTGCCCGCGCTCGACGGTGCACTCGAATGCCTGCAAATGGGCACCACCAGCTCGCTGCAAAGCGCCAACGCCCGCCAGGGGCAGGCTATCGCCAACGCAGACGCACTCAGCTCCCTCCCCGACACCGCGCTGCGCCTGGCCCTGGCTTTTGACCCGCAAACCGCCGGCGGCCTGCTGGCCAGCGTGGCAGCTGACCGGGCGCAAGACTGCGTGGCGGCACTGCGCGCAGCGGGTTATGCGCACAGCACGGCAGTTGCGCGCGTGCGCGGCGCGGGGGATGGGAAAACCCCGGTCTGGCTCGTGGAACAATAGGCCCCATGACAGGTAACACGACCGCACCGGCTCACGCGCCTACCGACACCGCGCCCGCAGCCATACCCGAACTCCACGAAGCGCCCCTCCGGCCGTCGGCCCAGGGCTACCGCCGCCCGGTGCGGCTGCTCTTGTGGGGCGCGGGTCCTGCGCATTTGCGCTTTTTGAAGTCGCTGCAAAAGACGCCCATCGCCCACGCCGAAATCACGCTGCTCACCCCCCATGCACAGATTTTTTCGCCCCGTATGCTGGCCGGCTTTATGGCCAATGAGTACGATATTTCGCAGTGCCTGACCGACATCGAACCACTGCTCCAGGGCAGCAGCGTGCGCTGGGCCGGTCGCCAGGGTCGGGCCATGGACGCGGCCTCACGCACCGTGCTGCTCGACGACCGCCAGGTGATGGACTACGACGTCTTGTCGATCAACATCGGCCCCCAGCCACACCGCGAGGCAGTGGAGCGCGCCATACCGGGCGCGCGCGAACATGGGCTGTTTGTGCCCCCGCTCGAAGGCTTCGTCAATGTCTGGCCCAAAGTCTGCGACATGGGGCGCAGCCGCGCCCTGCGTGTGGCGGTGGTGGGCCACTGCACCGTGGGCTTTGAGCTGGCGCTGGCCGTTCGCCAGCGCATGCCCACAGCTGCCGTGACCTGGGTGCCTGCGCCACAAGAGCCGCCGCGCGACTACGCCGACGCGCTGCACCAGCGCATGCTCGCCGCCCTGCGCGCGCAACGCGTAACCGTGCTGTATGAACCCGTGGCCGCCTTGGAGCGCGACGATGTGGTGCTCTCCAGCGGCGCCCGACTGGCCTGCGACGTGCCGCTGCTGGTGCTGTCGCAGTCCACCCCGGCGTGGCTGCACGACACCGGTTTGGCTGACAGCAGAGAAGGTGCCATGTCACTGGGCCAGCACATCCTGACCGACGACCACGAGCGCAGCACCAGCCACCCCGAAGTGTTTTTTGTGCAGCACGACAGCCAGGTGCTGGCGCACAACCTGCGCGCCGCCATGAATGCCGAAGCCGCCCAATTGCGCCCGCTGCCTGTCCCCGGCCCCCGCTTTCTGTACGCCGGGGCGCAGCACGCGCTGTTGTGCTGGCGCGGACACTGCGCCCAGGGACGCGTTGCGGGCTGGCTCAAGCAGTATTTCAAGGGCTAGGCACCCGATTCCACCCATCCCCCTGAGGAGATTGTGATGAACACCACCACCGACGCAGCCCAAGAAGACGACGTGCCTGAGCGCCGCATAGACGCCTTGCTGCACCACTACGGCCTGCGCCATGTTCACCCCACCAACGAACACATCCACATGGTGGCCATTCCAGCCATCATGCTGAGCCTGATCGGCCTGATGTTTGCGCTGCACCCGACACTTGCCCTGGTGTTTTTTGGCGCCAGCATGGTGTACTACGCGCGACTTTCCTGGCGCTTTACCGTTTGCATGCTGCTGGTGTCATCGGTGATGCTGGCGGTGGTGGACGCGCTGGACGCGCGCGGCGTGCTGGTACCGGTATCGGTGCTGGTGTTTGTGGTGGCCTGGATTTTTCAATTCATCGGACACCGTATTGAGGGCAAGAAACCCTCGTTTTTTGAAGACGTCCAGTACCTGTGGGTCGGGCCGCTATTTGTGCTGAGCAAGGGCTTCTTGCGTCTGGGCGTGCACTGGTGACATCTTCAGGCCTGCCGCGCCGCAAGCAGGGTGCGCTTCGCACGCTGCTGCGCCAAAGCCGCCTGCTGCTGCGGCTGGAGGCGCCGTACTTTGTGGGCAGCGCCAAAAGCTGGCTGGCGGTGCTTGCGGTGGCGCTCATTCCGGCGCTGTACGTGGTGATTTACCTCTCCAGCGTCTGGGACCCTGCTGCCAACAGCGGCGCGTTGCAAGTGGGCCTGGTCAACCTGGACCAGGGCGTGGTTTACCGCGAACAAACCGTCAACATGGGCCAGGAACTGGTGGCGCAGCTCGAGCGCAGCGCCCGCTTTGGCTACCACCGCATAGACGCCGCAGACGACGCGCGCCAGCAAGTGCGCCACGGCACGCTGGCCTTTGCGCTCATCATTCCGGCGGACTTCAGCTCCAACGCCGTGCCCGGCGCCCAGCCCGGCGCGGGCAAATTGGTGGTGTATGCGTCCGAGGGCAATAGTTTTGAAGGGGCACGCATCGCCCAACTGTTTGCCGCCGAACTCGGGCACAAGGTCAACGAGAGCCTCAACGAGCAGCGCTGGAGCCTGGTGTTGCTCAATGCGGCCGGCTCCAAAAACAGCGTGGAGCGCCTGCGGGAGGCGGCGACGCAGTTGCACGCGGCGGCTGATGAGCTCAGCAGCGGCACGTCCAAGGCCGCCATCGGCGCCAAGTCGCTGGGCAGCAGCGCCGCGCGCCTGAGCGACGGCGTGGCCCAACTCGGCGCTGGCATGCACCAGATGGGCGCGGGTCTGCGCACCCTGGACGCCAAACGCCCGCGCAACTCCGAGCTCACCGCCCTCAATACGGGCGCCGAAGTGCTGGCGGCCAGCCACGATGAATTGCACAAATCCCTGCTCAACCTGCAAGAAGGCAGCAAGGCGCTCAATGACGGCGTGGCGGCATTCAAACAAGAGGCCGACGGCAGCCTGCTGGTGCGCCCTGCGGTGCGCGACAGCGTGACCCAGCTCGCGCTGGGCCTGTACCAGTTGGACAACGGCCTGCGCAGCGCGGGCGACGGCCAGCAAAAACTCAGCGAAGGCGCAACCCAGCTCAGCACGAGCGTGGGCACGCTGACCGGCGGCGTGCGCACCATGAACGGCGCGTTGCGCACCCTGGTGGGCAAACTGCCCGAAGACAGCCAGATCGACAACCTGACCGAGGGCGCGAACGAACTGGCGCGCGGCACCGCCACCCTGGCCCTGGCCAATGACAAAGTCAGCAGCGCCAGTCGCGCGCTTCTGGACGGCACCAGTTTGCTGGTCAATGCGCTGCCCGCGCCCCTGGACGCGCCCCAGGGCAGCGCACGCGGCCTGGCCAATTCGGTCCAACCAGCGCTGGAAATTGAGGCCAGTGTGCAAAACAGCGGCAGCGGCTTTGCCGCCAACATCATTCCAGCCGCACTCTGGCTGGGTGCGGGCATTGCCGCATTTTTGGTCAATCTGCGGATGCTGCCGACAGCGGCGCGCCAGTTCAACCCGATGGCCCCGCTGATTGGCAAACTCGCCCTGCCCGCTGCGGTGGTGCTGCTGCAGGCTGGCTTGGTACTGGTGACGGTGTTTTATGTGCTGCACATCAAGGTGGTGCAACCGGCGGCCTTGGCTTGCACCGTGGTCAGCGCCGGGCTGACCTTTTTGCTGATCGTCTGCGCCCTGACCCGGCTGCTGGGCGACGCGGGCAAGGCGCTGGCCATGCTGTTTTTGGCGGTGCAACTCTCATCGTCGGGCGGTGTGCTGCCAGTAGAACTCAGCGGCACTTTTTTTGCCACCATGAGCCCTTGGCTGCCTAT
>CANGHQ010000070.1 GCA_947453585.1 Burkholderiales bacterium
ATGTCGTGCTCACCCCAGGTGATGTAAATCTTGGTGCCAAACACCTTGTAGGTGCCGTCGGGCTGGGGCTCGGCGCGGGTGCGCACCATGGCCAGATCGCTGCCGGCCTGGGGCTCGGTCAGGTTCATGGTGCCGGTCCATTCGCCGCTGATGAGCTTTTCCAGGTAGGTGGCCTTGAGCTCGTCCGAGCCTGCGGTCAATAGCGCCTCAATCGCGCCGTCGCTGAGCAAGGGGCACAGCGCAAAGCTCATGTTGGCAGAGTTTTGCATCTCGCCACACACCGAACCAATGGTCTTGGGCAAGCCCTGGCCGCCAAAGGCCACCGGGTGTTGCAGGCCTTGCCATCCGCCTTCGGTGAACTGCTTGAACGCGTCCTTAAAGCCGGGCGTGGCGGTCACTACGCCGTCTTTCCAGCTCGTGGGGTTGATGTCGCCCGCCCAGTTCAGGGGAGACAGCACGCCCTCGTTGAACTTGGCCGCCTCTTCTAAGACCGCCTGCGCCGTGTCCAGGTCGGCGTCCTCAAAACCGGGCAATTGGGCGATCTGGTCGATGCGGGCCAGGTGCTCGATATTGAACAGCATGTCTTTGACGGGGGCGATGTAGCTCATGGCGGACTTCCAAAAAGGGACGAAAAAAAGAGAGATGAACCCAATAAGCCAAATGCAGGCGAAAAAAAAGGCACCGCGCGCGGTGCCTCTTGGCGCCAGATTACAGGGCGGCTACAAGGTCGGGCACGGCCACGAACAAGTCGGCTTCCAAACCGTAATCAGCCACGCTGAAGATAGGCGCCTCGGCGTCTTTGTTAATGGCGACGATGACCTTGCTGTCCTTCATGCCGGCCAAATGCTGAATGGCGCCGCTGATGCCGCAGGCCACGTACAACTGGGGCGCCACGATCTTGCCGGTTTGTCCAACCTGCCAGTCGTTGGGCGCGTAGCCCGCGTCCACCGCAGCGCGGCTCGCACCCATGGCCGCACCGAGCTTGTCGGCCAGCGGGGTCATGATCTCCATAAACTTTTCGCTCGAACCCAGAGCGCGGCCACCCGAGACGATGATCTTGGCGGCGGTCAACTCGGGGCGGTCGTTGCGGGCAATCTCAGAACCCAGAAAATGCACGTCCGCGCTGGCGCCAGCGGCTACCGGTGTCTCGACGCTAGCGCTGCCGCCCTCAGTGGCTGCGGCGTCAAAGCCGGTAGTGCGCACGGTGATGACCTTGATAGCGTCGGTGCTTTGCACGGTGGCAATTGCGTTACCGGCGTAGATGGGGCGCTCAAAAGTGTCTGGGCTGTCCACCTTGGTGATGTCAGACACTTGCGACACATCAAGCTTGGCGGCCACGCGCGGGGCAATGTTTTTACCAAAAGCGGTGGCAGGGAACAGCAGGTGGCTATAGGCACCGGCCATGGACACCACCTGGGCGCCCACGTTTTCTGCCAGGCCGTGGCCGAAGCCTTCGCCTTCCACGTGGATGACTTTGGCCACACCAGCAATTTGGGCGGCAGCCGCAGCAGCGGCACCGGCGTTGTGGCCGGCCACCAGCACGTGCACGTCGCCGCCACATTGGGCAGCGGCGGTGATGGTGTTCAGGGTCGAGGGTTTGATGCTGCTGTTGTCGTGTTCAGCGATGACGAGAGAACTCATGGAAATGTCCTTTGAATCGGTAAGGGCGAGCGCGGTGCGTCGCGGTATTTAGATGACCTTGGCTTCGTTGCGCAACTTGTCCACCAGCGCGGCCACGTCGGCCACCTTGATGCCAGCGCTGCGGGCGGCGGGCTCGACCACTTTGAGGGTCTTGATGCGCGGCGTAATGTCAACACCCAGGTCGGCGGGCGTAAAGACGTCGAGCTGCTTTTTCTTGGCCTTCATGATGTTGGGCAAGGTCACATAGCGGGGCTCGTTCAGGCGCAAATCGGTGGTGATGATGGCGGGCAGGCTCAGGCTCAGGGTCTCGGAGCCGCCGTCCACTTCGCGCGTGACCTGGACCTTGCCGTCGGCCACTTCCACCTTGCTGGCGAAGGTGGCTTGGGGGCGGTCGCTCAGGGCGGCGAGCATTTGGCCGGTCTGGTTGCAGTCGTCGTCAATGGCTTGTTTGCCCAAAATCACCAGGCCGGGTTGCTCTTTGTCCATCAGGGCCTTGAGCAGCTTGGCCACGGCCAGGGGCTGGAGTTCTTCGCTGGTTTCCACCAGGATGGCGCGGTCTGCGCCAATGGCCATGGCCGTGCGCAGGGTCTCGGTGCACTGGGTCACGCCACAGGACACTGCGATCACCTCGGTGACTACGCCTTTTTCGCGCAGGCGCACTGCCTCTTCGATGGCGATCTCGTCAAAGGGGTTCATGCTCATCTTGACGTTGGCAATATCGACGCCGCTGCCGTCAGACTTGACGCGCACCTTGACGTTGTAATCAACCACGCGCTTGACCGGTACCAAAACTTTCATATCTACCACTCCAGAGAATAAAAAAAAGGCACTTGGGCGCCGCAGGGACCTTACGTGCACGTCAACTAGGCATTCTATGCGCCCGCTTGCCTGCCCCAGCTTACAGGGGCCTGCTGCACAGAAAAGAACGACCGTGCTTTTTTAATTGTAGCCGGGCGCACCTGTTGGCGCCAACCCTTCGGCGACCGGCCTTGTAGCGCGGGCGACAGCTGCCGCGCCGTGCCTAGCGGGGGCGCCCCAAAAACTGCAACACGCCGTCTTCTAAGCGGCCAAAGCGCAGATCGAGCAGGTCGCGCAGATAGTTCTGGTTCAGGCGCCAGGGCGTGCTGCTGCCCTGCACCGGAAATTGGTCCAGGGAGCGCTGGATATAGCCCGAGCTGAAATCCACCCAGGGCTGCGGCTGCACGTCCGCGCCGGGCATGGCGGGCACGCACACCGGGGCGCCGCTGCGCTGCATGTGGCGCAACACGCGGCAGACAAAGGCGCCGGTCAGGTCGCTCTTGAGCGTCCAGGACGCGTTGGTGTAGCCCACCACATAGGCCAGGTTGGGCACACCGGCGAGCATCATGCCCTTGTAGCTCATGGTTTTGCCAATCTCTACCGGCTTGCCGTCCACGCTCAAAGCCATGCCGCCAAAGCCCAGCAAGTCCAGGCCGGTGGCGGTAACCACCACGTCTGCTGCCAGCAAGGCGCCCGAACCCAGGCGTATGCCTTCGGGCTCAAACGCGGCCACGGTGTCGGTCACCACGTCGGCCCGGCCGCTTTGGATGGCGGCAAACAAATCGCCATCGGGCACCAAGCAGACGCGCTGGTCCCAGGGCTTGTAGCGCGGGTTGAAGTGGGTTTGGGTGTCAAAGCTGGCGGGCAATGCAGCAGCGGCTGCTTGCACGATGCGGGCCTTGGCCAGGTCTGGCCGGCGCTTGGCCAGGCTGTAGAAAAACAGGCCCAGACCCACGTTCTTCCAGCGCGTGAGCGCGTAGGCCAGGCGCTCGGGCAAGCGGCGGCGCAGTGCGTCGGCCAGCGCATCCGCGCGCGGGCGCGCCACCACATAGGTGGGCGAGCGCTGCAGCATAGTCACCTGCGCCGCTTGCTGGGCCAAGGCGGGCACCAGCGTCATGGCGGTGGCGCCGCTGCCAATCACCACCACGCGCTTATTCCGCACATCCAGATCGGCCGGCCAGTCTTGCGGGTGCACCACGCGCCCGGCAAACTGGTCTTGGCCCGCAAACGCCGGGGTGTAGCCGTGGGCGTAGTTGTAGTAGCCGCTACACCCCAGCAAAAAGCGGCAGCGCATTTGCAGGGGCGCCTGACCTGCACCCCGCTCCACCGTCAGCAACCAGCGCGCCTGCGCACCCGACCAGGCTGCAGCCGTCACCCGGTGGCCCAGGCGGATGTGGGGCAACAGGCCGTGCTCAGTGGCGGTGTCTTGGATGTATTGCAAGATCGACGGGCCGTCGGCAATGGCCTGTGCTCCCGTCCAGGGCTTGAAAGCGTAGCCCAGGGTGTGCATGTCCGAGTCTGAGCGCACGCCGGGGTAGCGAAACAAATCCCAGGTGCCGCCCAGGCGCGCACGCCCTTCCAAAATGGCAAAGGTCTGGTCCGGGCAACGCTGGCGCAGATGCACCGCGCTGCCGATGCCCGAGAGGCCCGCGCCCACGATCAGGGTGTCAAAGTCCTCGGTCTCAAGAGACTCTGGGTTCATGCGACAAAAATCCGCGCCAGGCGGCCCATGGACGCCCAATACAAATCACGCTCCCAGCCCACGCTGGGAAACACCACGCCTTGCGTCAGGCCGCCGCTGCGCACGCGGGCGCGCTCTTGGCCGGTTTCAATATCCAGCAGCACCACTTCTTCGCCCAGGCGGCGGTAGTCATTGACCACGAGTTCGCCCGTTTGCGGGTACAGCAGCAAGTGGCTGGCCACGCCAAAGTTGGGCTTGTGCCACAGCGGCGCCAGGCTTTGGTCGTCTTGCAGGCGCCAGGCGCGCAATACCTTGTTGGCCGAATCAAAACCCACCACGATGCGCCGCTGCACATCGACCAGCGGCGGGTTGGTGATGCTGCCCCCGCGCAGGCCACTTACCTCAATGGCGGCGTGGTCTTGCGCATCACTCAGCGACACGCGCAGCAGCCGGTTAGGCGTCTGGCGCACGCCCGCGCCCAGCATATTGATGCGGTAGCGGTGCAAGCCGTTGTCCATGAACCAAGCGTTGTGGCCGTCTATCACCGGGTCCCAGCCGTAACTTTGCTTTGTGGCGCCCACATAGTCCCAGGTCCAATCGGGGTCACGATGCAGGGTCTGTGCGGCATCGTTCCAGTGATAGCGAAAAATGCTGCGCACGCCCACCACATAGACCGTGTTGCGCACCGCGCTCAGTCGAGCGATGGACGCCTCGGGGCAAGGCACATCAGCACAAGTCGGGCGCAAGGTGTCAGCGTCGAGCACCGTAAGCACGGTGGGCTGCGCCTCGGAGATGTTTTTGGTGACGATGCGGCCGTTGTCCAAAATGACAAAGGAGTTGTAGGCCTGATTGATGGGCAGCTCGAACGAGGCTTTGAGCCCGCAGCCCCGGTCCAGCCGGTGCGCGTAGCGGCCGTAGACCACGTAAATATCGCCGTTACGATGGATCGCCATGCCGCCGGGCCACATGGGGCCTCCGGGCAGGCGTTTTGAGCTTCGGCGGGTTTGCAGCGTGTGCGGGTCGATGCGCTCCACGCAGGATGTGGTGGCAAACCCGAGGTTGGCGCGCAATGCCGAATGGGTGAGCAAATACACCTCGCCGGGGTCGCCCAGCACGGTCATGGTGGACAGCACGGTGTTGCGGGTCACGCATTGCAGGCGCTCGCCGGGCTGCAAGTCCAGGGCCGGGCCGCTGCGCGCTATTTGCAGGCGCGCGGGGCCTCCGTCTTCGCCGGGCCAGGGGCTGGCGAAGTAGCCGCTGCTCATGCGGGGCGACGCCGACGCAGGCGCCACCACATCAGCAGCGCGGTCAGGGTCAGCAGCACCGCAGCCACCTGCTTGCCAAACACCGGCACCCAATAGCGCCAAAAACCATTGATCATCACCTGCTTTTGCGGGGTGTAGTCGGCCGGCATGGGCAAAACCTGGTTGGCCTTTTCATAGTTGGCATAGTCCACTTGCATCGCGGCAAACTCCTGCAGCAGCTTGGCACTCAGGTCCAGGGTTTCGCCGGGGTCGGAGGCCAGATCGTACAGATGCCACAGGCCGTCGCCCAGCGGGGGCATATTGCGCACCAGCTTCAAGTGGCCCTTGAACAGCGCCGCGTTGCCCGAGAGTTCGTAGCCCAGCGGCTGCGCAGGCGTGCGCACCGCGCTGGCGTGGCCCTGCAACAAAGGCAACAGGCTCATGCCTGTTAGGGGTTCAACCGCAGCGCCCTGGTAGCTCGCGCCCGGCGCCTTCACCTGCGCCAGGTCCAGCAGCGTGGGCGTGATGTCGGTCACATGGGTCAAGGCGGCTTCAATGTGGTTTGCCTGGCGCACTGGCGGGCCAGAGATCAGCATGGGCGTGCGGATGCCGCCCTCGCCCGACCAAAATTTGTAGGTGTAAAAAGGTGAGGCTGAGGCGCTGGCCCAGCCGGGGCCGGGAATGCCGTAAGTGCCTTTGGCGCCCAGCGTTTCGGTGTCTTGCTTGTAGTTGAACACCAACCAGGGTTGGGCCTCGTGGTAGTCCGACCCCTCGGGGCCGTTGTCCGACAAAAACACAAACGCGGTGTTGTCGTACTGGCCGGTCTTTTTGAGGTGGTCCACCAAGCGGCCCACGTGCGCATCCATGGCCTCGGCCATGGCGGCGTAGACCTCCATCTGGCGCTCCATGTGCAGGCGCTCTTTTTCGGGTAGCGCATTCCAGTCGCCGGTGGTGGACATGGTGGTCAGGCGGGTGCCTGGCGGCACCAGGCCGAGTTCAATCGCTTTGCCCAGGCGGCGCTCGCGCAGCACGGTCCAGCCCTCGTGGTAGCGGCCCTTGTATTTGTCAATATAGGCCTGGGGCGCCTGCACGGGCACGTGGTTGGCCTGAAAGCCGACATAGGCAAAAAACGGTTGCTGCTTGCGCGGGTCGGCGTCGATGTAGCCGATGGTGCGGTCAATGAAATATTGCGACGAGTAAAAGTCGCTTGGCATGGTGGCGGTTTTGCCGTCTTCATACCAGTACACCGCTGGCAGATGCGGCAGGTATTGCTTGGCAGGTTCCCAGTTGTCCGAGCCGGTGTCACCCTGCACGATGGACTTGTCAAAGCCGCGTCGGTTGGGCAGGTTGTAAGGCTCAGAACCCACGTTCCATTTTCCCGCGATATAGGTGCGGTAGCCGCTGTCTTGCAGCAGCTGCGCCACCGTCACCACATTGGTCGCCAGAGAGCCTTGGTAGCCGGGCTTGCCCAGGTGTTCGGTGGGCATGGCTTCGCGCAAATTGCCCACGCCGTTGCGGTGGTTGTCCACCCCGGTCAAGAGCATGGAGCGCGTGGGCGAACACGAGGCCGCCACATGAAAGTTGGAAAAACGCATGCCGCGCTTGGCCAGCGCGTCAAGGTGCGGCGTGGCGATTTCGCCGCCAAAGGCACCCAGGTCCGAGAATCCCCAGTCGTCGGCCACCAGCACGACGATGTTGGGGCGCGAGGCTTGCGCTGCCGACGCCACTGGCACCGCCGCCAAGCCCACGCCCGGGAACAGAGCAACCCCGGCAATACCCAGAGCACAGGCTAGGACTAAGGGGGAAATTTTCATCACGAATCCTTCAAAAATGACGTCAGCGGCAAAGCGACGACCACAGCTCCATACACTACTGTATCCTCTTTGCCAATGTAGCACGCGGATCTGCGCCCCCAGGGCGCGCCTATCGTTTGCGCGACAATCTGCAACCTGCCCAGCCTACAAAAACAAATGGTACCTGCCCCTGTTCCGCCCACAACGCCCACGGCCGCCGTGCGCCTGAACCGCGACGACTGGCTCGACGCCGCGTTTGCCGCAGCCGTAGAGCACGGTTTTGACGGTGTGCGCGTGCTGGTGCTGGCCGACGCTTTGGGCGTAACGCGCGGCAGCTTTTACTGGCACTTCAAAGACCACGCCGAATTGATTACCGCGCTGCTCGAACGCTGGCGCGCCGCAGAAGCGGCCAGCAACCAGCGCCTGCAGCAACCTGCCAGCGACGACCCGGTCAAAGACCTCGAACAACTGCTGGACGCCGCCCTAGCCCACGGAGGCGCGGACCTGAGCAATATGCGCTTTGAACTCGCGCTGCGCGGCCTGGGCCGGCGCGACCCCGCCGTGGCGGCCATGCTGCTGGAGGTGGACCAAGCGCGCATGGCACTGTTTGCGGGCAAGTTTGCGCGCATCACGCCTGATGCCAAAACCGCCATCGACCTGGCGGCCCTGTTTTACTTGGCGATTGTGGGCAGCTTCCAGGCCCTGAG
>CANGHQ010000071.1 GCA_947453585.1 Burkholderiales bacterium
CCAGAACCTGACCTGCGGAAGTACGCCCGACTTCACCAATGAGGTGACGACCCTTCGGGTGACGGGGCTCTACACAGTGGACAAATCTAGCAAGGTGTCCATCGGCTATGTGTTCCAGAAACAGGCAGTTACTGACTACTACTACAACGGCTACCAAAACGGCTACACGGCCTCGACTTTATTGCCCACGAACGAGCTGGCACCGAACTACTCCGTCAATGTAGTCACCGTGAGCTACATCTACAACTTCTAGGGCCAAGGCCCGCCCCACTGAGACGCAAACAGAGCGGGACCCCACCAGGTCCCGTTCGCATTGGATTAACCGCAAGGAGTCAGAAAAATGGAAAACAGCCCCGGCGCGCTCAAACGCTTTTGGACCTTTATCAACAAACCCAGCGCCAAGTATTCCTTGCTGGCGATTTCCAGCCTGTTCTTTGTGATCGGCATTTTGTTCTGGGGCGGCTTTAACACCGGCATGGAAGCCACCAACACCCTGGAGTTTTGCACCACCTGCCATGAAATGCGGGACAACGTCTACCAGGAATACAAAGAAACCATCCACTTTTCCAACCGCACCGGCGTGCGGGCTGTTTGCTCGGACTGCCACGTGCCCAAGGAATGGACGCATAAAATGGTTCGCAAGGCCAAGGCCAGCTTCGAAGTGTGGGGTAAGCTCACGGGCTCGATCGACACCAAGGAAAAATTCGAAGCCAAGCGCATGGAGTTGGCCGGCCACGAGTGGGCGCGCATGAAAGAGAACAATTCCCGCGAGTGCCGCAACTGCCACGCGTTTGAGGCCATGAGCCCCGAGCTGCAAAAGCAGACGCCTTACAAAAAGCACATGAAAGCCAAGGAAGAGGGTAAAACCTGTATCGATTGCCACAAAGGTATTGCCCACCACTTGCCCAAAGAATACGTAGACCCTGACGAATAAACCACCACTGCATGCTTTCTGTTTCTGACCTGTCTTGCGTTCGCGGCGACCAAACCCTGTTCTTTGGGGTGAGTTTCGACTTGAACGCGGGCCAGTGGTTGCATCTGGAAGGCAGCAACGGGTCGGGCAAAACGAGTTTGCTGCGCATCGTCACCGGGTTCACGCCGCCCGCCCACGGGCGGGTTTGCTGGAAAGGGTTGCCACTGGCCGAGGCGCCAGAGGCTTTTCATGCCGATTTGCTGTACCTGGGCCACTCGCTGGCCCTCAAAGACGAACTCAGCGCCTTGGAAAACCTGGAAGCAGACGCGGCCATTGCCGGACGCAGCTTTGCAGCCGCCGACGCGCTGGCGGCGCTGCAGCGCCTGGGATTGCGCGGGCGCACCCGGCTGCCAGTGCGGGTGCTGTCCCAAGGCCAAAAGCGGCGCGTCGCCTTGGCGCGCCTTATGTTGCAAGCCGCGCCGCTGTGGGTGCTGGACGAACCCTTTGTCGCGCTCGACGCACAGGCGCAGACCTTGGTGGCAGACGCCATTTCCAGCCATGTGCAGCGCGGTGGCATGGTGCTGTTTACCAGCCACCAGGCGATGGACTTGCAAGGGCGGGGCGCAAGCTACCGGCTCAAGGCATGAACGCTTTTGTTGCTCTTGTGCAGCGCGATCTGCGACTGGCGATGCGCCGCAAAAGCGAGGTGCTGACCGCGCTCTTCTTCTTTGTGGTGGTGGCCACGCTGTTTCCCTTGGGCATTGGTCCGGACGTGGGCGTTTTGCGCAAGATCGCCCCAGGCATTTTGTGGGTAGGCGCCTTGCTGGCCAGTCTGTTGTCGCTAGGGCGCTTGTTCTCAGCCGATTTTCAGGACGGCACCTTAGAGCAAATGGCTTTGTCTGCTACGCCACTGCCGGTCTTGGTCGGCGCCAAAATCCTGGCGCATTGGCTGCTGTCGGGCTTGCCCCTGGCTTTGCTTGCGCCGGTACTGGCCCTGCAGTTTGATCTGGACACCGGAGCCATGCAGGTGCTGGTGTTGTCCCTGTTGGTGGGCACGCCGCTGTTGTCGCTGATTGGCGCCGTGGGCGCTGCGCTCACCTTGGGTGTGCGCGGGGGCGAAGTGCTGCTGTCCTTGCTGATTTTGCCTTTGTACATTCCGGCGCTGGTGTTTGGCGCCGGAGCGGTGGAGGCGCAAATCAGCGGCGTCGGTTACGCTGCCCACATTTCTATCTTGATGGCCATGCTGGTGCTGGCGGCTTTTTTTGGCCCCTGGATGTGTTCGGCCGCATTGCGCATTGCGCTTGAGTAAATGAATTTGAAAAATATCCAATGGTTTCACTGGGCTGCGCCCCAGACTTTTTATCCCCTGGCGGGCAAGCTCTGGCGTCCGTTTGCGGTGCTGGCAGCCGTGCTGGCGCTGGCGGCCTTGTACCTGGGCTTTTTGGTCGCTCCCACCGACTTTCAACAAGGCGAGGGCTACCGCATCATCTTTGTGCATGTGCCCGCGTCCTGGATGTCGATGGTGATTTACCTGGCCATGGCATTTTGGGCCTTTTTGGGCTTTACCTTCAATACCCGCCTCTCAGGCATGATGACCCAGGCCCTGGCACCCACGGGCGCGCTGTTCACCTTTTTGTCGCTCTGGACCGGCGCCCTGTGGGGCAAGCCCATGTGGGGCGCCTGGTGGGTGTGGGACGCGCGCCTGACGTCTGAGCTGATTTTGTTTTTTCTGTACATGGGCTTTATGGCCCTGACCAGCGCGATTGACGACCCGCGCCGCGCCGACAAGGCCGGCGGCCTGCTGGCGCTGGTGGGGGCGGTCAATGTGCCCATCATTTATTTCTCGGTCAAGTGGTGGAACACCTTGCACCAGGGCGCTTCGGTGTCCATCACCAAGGGTTCGAGCATGGCGCAAACCATGCTCTGGGCCATGCTGCTGATGGCGCTGGCCTTTTGGGCCTACACCATCGCCATCGCCTTGTACCGGGTGCGCAGCATTATTCTGGAGCGCGAACGCCACACGCGCTGGGCGCAGGAGGTGGCCGCATGATCTGGGCAAGCTGGAGCGATTTTTGGGCCATGGGCGGTTATGCCCTGTATGTGTGGGGCTCCTACGCAGTGGTGGCGATGGGCCTGCTGCTCGAGGTGCGCAGCGCGGTACTGCGCCAGCGCCGTGCCATTGCGCACATTCACGATCAACAAGAGGACACTGATTTATGACGCCACGGCGCAAACGCATGGCCATTGCGCTGGGGGTCGTCGCCGTCGTTGGCGCGGCCACCGCCTTGGTGCTCAATGCTTTTCAGAGCAATCTGGTGTTTTTTTACACCCCCACGCAAATCGCCGCCAAAGAGGCGCCCGGTGGCCGCACCTTTCGCCTGGGCGGTTTGGTGGTGGCGGGCAGCGTCAAGCGCGATGGCGTGAACGTGACCTTTGAAGTGACGGATACCGCCAAGACCGTGCCGGTGCAGTTCTCGGGCATATTGCCCGATCTGTTCAAGGAAGGTAAGGGCGTAGTGGCCCAAGGGCAACTTGAAAACGGCGTGTTCCAGGCCAAAGAGGTGCTGGCCAAGCACGACGAAAACTACATGCCGCCCGAAGCGGCGCAAGCGCTGAAGAACGCTGCCCAGGCCAACGCAAAAGCGGCCGCAACCCTGGTACCCGCTAAATGACCTTGATTCCTGAAATTGGCCACTTCGCCTTGTGGCTGGCCCTGGGCGTGGCCCTGGCGCTTGGCGTGTTTCCCATGGCCGGCGCTGCCACCGGCCGCAGCGACTGGATGGGCCTGGCCCGCCCCGGCGCGTATGCGCTCTTTGTGCTGGTGGCAATTGCGTTTGCCTGTCTGGTGGCGTCTTTCGTGCGGCACGATTTCTCGGTGCTGTACGTGGCTTCCAACTCCAACACCGCGCTGCCACTGCAGTACCGCATTGCCGGGGTATGGGGCGGGCATGAAGGCTCGCTCTTGCTGTGGGTGCAAATGCTGGCCCTGTGGACAGTGGCCGTGGCCGCTTTCAGCCGCCATTTGCCTGAGGCGGTGGTGGCGCGCATTCTG
The DNA here is from genome assembly GCA_947453585.1 of Burkholderiales bacterium. Taxonomy (GTDB): domain Bacteria; phylum Pseudomonadota; class Gammaproteobacteria; order Burkholderiales; family Burkholderiaceae_C; genus Allorhodoferax. Next base: position 3,966 of record CANGHQ010000071.1, read on the forward strand.
GCGGTGATGGGTCTGGTGAGCGTGGGCTTTTTGCTCTTCATGCTGTTCACCTCCAACCCCTTTGACCGCCTGTTTCCCGCGCCGCTCGATGGCCGCGATCTGAACCCGCTGTTGCAAGACCCGGGCATGGTCATTCACCCGCCCATGCTCTACATGGGCTATGTGGGCTTTTCGGTGGCCTTTGCTTTTGCCATTGCCGCGCTTTTGGGCGGCAACCTCGATTCCACCTGGGCGCGCTGGACGCGGCCCTGGACGACGGTGGCCTGGATGTTCCTGACCATTGGCATCGCGCTGGGCAGCTCGTGGGCGTATTACGAGCTGGGCTGGGGCGGCTGGTGGTTTTGGGACCCGGTGGAAAACGCCTCGCTCATGCCCTGGCTCTTGGGCACAGCGCTGATCCATTCGCTGGCCGTGACCGAGAAGCGCAACAGCTTCAAGTCTTGGACGGTGTTGCTGGCAATCCTGGCTTTTTCGTTCTCGCTCTTGGGAACGTTCTTGGTCCGCTCTGGCGTGTTGTCCTCGGTCCACGCCTTTGCCACCGACCCGCGCCGGGGCCTGTTCATTCTGGCCTTTTTGACGGTGGTGGTGGGTGCGTCTTTTGCGCTTTACGCTTGGCGCGCACCCACCGTGGGCCTGGGCAAGCGCTTTGCGCTGTGGTCCAAAGAATCGGCCTTGCTGGGCAACAACGTGCTGCTGCTGGTGGCGGCGCTGGCGGTGTTGCTGGGCACGCTGTACCCGCTGCTGCTCGACGCTTTGGGCCTGGGCAAGATCTCGGTCGGCCCGCCATACTTTGACGCGGTGTTCATGCCGCTGATGGCGCCCACCGTTTTCCTGATGGGCGTGGGCCCCCTGGCGCGCTGGAAAGAGACCGACTTGCCTTCGCTGGCGTTGCGCTTGCGCTGGGCTGCGGCGATAAGCGTCGTGGCATCGCTTGCCACCGGCTGGTTGGCCGGTGAAGTGCGCCCGGTCTCGACCCTGGGGCTGGTGATGGCGTTCTGGATTGCTGCCTCGGTGGCCACCGACTTGTGGGAGCGCGTGCGCCCCGCAGGCGCCGCATGGGCTGACGCAGCCAACCGTGCACGGCAAATTCCGCGGGCGCTGGTGGGCATGATGGTGGCGCACCTGGGCATTGCCGCCTTTTGCTTTGGCGTGGTGATGGTCAAGACCTACGAGGTCGAGCGCGACGTCAAGATGGCTGTGGGCGACAGCACGACAGTGCGCGGCTACACCTTTGTCTTTAACGGCGTCAAGGAACTGCAAGGCCCCAATTACGTGGCCATGCAAGGACAGATGCAAGTCACCCGCAACGGTGGCGCACCGCTGGACATGCACCCCGAAAAACGCATTTACCGCGTGCAGCAAAACCCGATGACCGAGGCCGCGATTGACGCCGGCGTGACCCGCGACTTGTATGTGTCACTGGGCGAGCAGGTCGAAGGCGGCGCCTGGATCGTGCGCGTTTACGTCAAGCCCTTTATCGACTGGATCTGGGGCGGCTGCCTTTTGATGGCGCTGGGCGGTTTGCTGGCCGTGACCGACCGGCGCTACCGCCGCAAACCGGAGGTGGCCGCATGAAGTACCTGAAGTTTTTGATCCCCATGGGCATCTTTATGGTGCTGGTGCTGTTTCTGGGCGCAGGCCTCAAGCTCGACCCCAAGGAAGTGCCTTCGCCCCTGATCGGCAAACCCGCGCCGGCCTTTGCGCTGGCGCGGCTGGACGACCCGGCGCAGACCATCCGCCGCGACGATTTGCTGGGACAGGTCTGGATGCTCAATGTGTGGGCCTCGTGGTGCGTGGCCTGCCGCGAAGAGCATCCGCTCTTGGTGGAATTTGCCAAATCCAAGATGCTGCCCATCTATGGCCTGAACTACAAAGACCAACGGGCGGCTGGCCAAAAGTGGCTGGCGGATTTTGGCAATCCCTACACCGCATCGCTGACCGATCTGGACGGCCGCGTGGGCATTGACTACGGTGTTTACGGCGTGCCTGAGACCTTCATCATCGACCGCCAGGGCGTGGTGCGTTTCAAGCAAATCGGCCCGGTCACGCCCGAAGTCATCCGCACAAAAATCGAACCCCTGGTGAGGCAACTCAATGGCTAATCGCTTCCTACAGACGATTTTGGCCTTCGTGGCGGCTTGTTCCATGGGGGCCGCCTGGGCCAACGAAGCCGCACCGGCCAGCGCCGACCCCGCGCTCGAAGCCCGCATGATGGCGATTTCCAGCGAACTGCGCTGCCTGGTTTGCCAAAACCAGACCATTGCCGATTCGCACGCCGAGCTGGCCGTAGATTTGCGCGCCCAGGTGCGCGAAATGCTGCAAGCGGGCAAGACGGATGCGCAAATCACCGACTACATGACAGCCCGTTACGGCGACTTTGTGCTGTACCGCCCGCCCTTCAAAGCGCTCACGGCGCTGCTGTGGATCGGCCCGGGGGCCATGGTGCTCATTGGGTTGGGCGCCTTGTTTGTGGTGCTGCGCCGACGCAGCCGCATGGCCGCCGACCAGTTTGAGCCCGAAGAGTCGGACTCCACCACCTGAGCAGCGCCAGCGCCTTTATTGATGCTGGCCAACAAAGCGGCGCAAGCCCCCTCCAATCTTTAAAAAGCCGCACCTATGTCCGCTGACCTGCCAACTTTGCTCACGCCCTTCAAGCGCCAACTGGCCGAACTCCAGGACCGCCACGCCACGGGCGCGTTGTCCAAGGCCCAGCTCGACCAGCAAACCGCCGCGTTGGAGCGCCGCCTGCTCGACCTGCTGCTGCATGACGCCGACGCGACCGCGGGCCAGGCGTCAGGCCGCAAAGTGTCCGGGCGCTTGCTGGCAGGGCTGGCCTTGGCCATTGTGCTGATTGCAGGGGCGGGCTACTGGTACAAAGCCATGCCCGTATTGGAGGCGCAACTGGCCGGCGAAGGCGAGGGCGCAGGCCAACCCAATTCGGCGCAAATCATTGCCATGGTGGACAAGCTGGCCGAACGCCTCAAGCAAGACCCGAGCGACGGCGAAGGCTGGGCCATGTTGGCGCGCTCTTACAGCGTGATGGAGCGCAACGCTGAAGCGCTTGACGCCTACGCCCACGCCATCGCGCTGCGCAAGGACGATCCTTCCGTGCTGGTGGACTACGCTGACGCACTGGCGGTAAAAAACAACCACAGCCTGGCGGGCGAGCCCATGAAGCTCATCACCCAGGCCCTCAAGATCGACCCGGCCAACATCAAGGGTCTGGCCCTGGCCGGTACAGACGCCTTTGTACGCCAAGACTTCGCGCAGGCCGTGCGCTACTGGACCGAGGTAGAAAAAGTTGGTTCGCCCGACAGCGCACTCGTGCAGCGCGTCACCGCCAGCCTGCAAGAAGCGCGCAGCCGTGCCGGTCTGCCTGCCGCGCCTGCGCCACTGTCTGCCCCTACGCCTGCAGCTGCCAGCCAAGGCGCGCCAAGCGGTGCTGCGGCCTCGGTGGGCGGCACTGTCACCCTGTCGCCCGCCTTGCTGGCCAAGGCAAGCCCGCAAGACACCGTCTTTATTTTTGCCCGCCCGGCCAATGGCGCTCGCATGCCCCTGGCCGCACAGCGCGTTCAGGTCAAAGACCTGCCTTACCGATTCACGCTCGACGACAGCAAGTCCATGTCACCGGCCACGCCCTTGTCTTCATCCGCGCAAGTGGTCTTGGGCGCGCGCATCAGCAAGTCGGGTGACGCCATTCCCCAGCCCGGCGATCTGAGTGGACAAGTGGGGCCGGTTGCCCTGGGTACGCAGGGTATTGCGCTGGAAATCAACGAGGTGCGCAAACCCTAAGGCTTGCGAAAGCTTGGCGCCGCTGCAGTGGCGCCGCTCAGGTCAAAAGTTGCAGACCACTAAAAAAAGCGGCGGTCATCACGACATAACGAAC
>CANGHQ010000072.1 GCA_947453585.1 Burkholderiales bacterium
CCTTGCGCAGCAATTGCCCCATGAACATTGAAGCCCACCTGCCCGAGCAAGGCGCGCTCATCTGGCGCGACAAGCCAGCCGTGCGCGACGACATAAACCACCTGGTGCACATGTGGCGCGACCTGCTGCAAGCGCATGGCGGGCCCATGCTGTTTGGCGAGTTCAGCATTGCCGACGCCTATTTTGCGCCGGTGTGCATGCGCATCAAAACCTATGCCCTGCCGGTGCCTGATGCCATTGGCGCCTATGTGGACCGCGTCTGCGCCCTACACGGCGTCAAGGCCTGGGTGGACGGCGCGCTGGCCGAGCATGACTTTTTGGACTTGGCAGAGCCGTACCGCCTTCACCGCTAAGTAGCAAAGCCACCGGCCCTAATGCAAACCTATCTTGTCGGCGGCGCGGTGCGCGACCATTTGCTGGGCCTGCCGGTGCAAGACCGCGACTGGGTGGTGGTGGGCGCCACACCCGAGCAGATGGTGGCGCAGGGCTTTGTGCCGGTGGGGCGAGATTTTCCGGTGTTTTTGCACCCGCAAACCCACGAGGAATACGCCCTGGCCCGCACCGAGCGCAAGAGCGGCAGCGGCTACCGGGGCTTTGTGGTGCACGCCGACCCTTCTGTCACGCTGGAAGAAGACCTGGCCCGGCGCGACCTGAGCATCAACGCCATGGCCGCGCGGCCTTTGCCAGACGGCAGCAACGTGCCCGACATCGCCACCCTGGTAGACCCCTGCGGCGGCCAGCGCGACCTGGCCGCGCGCCTGCTGCGCCACGCCAGCCCCGCCTTTGCCGAAGACCCAGTGCGCATCTTGCGCCTGGCGCGCTTTGCCGCACGCTTTGCGCAGTTCAGCGTGGCCGACGACACCCGCGATTTGCTGCGCAACATGGTGCAGGCGGGTGAAGCCGCGCACCTGGTGGCCGAGCGCGTGTGGCAAGAGCTGGCCAAGGGCCTGATGGAAGACCAACCCGCGCAAATGTTTAACGTGCTGCGCGACTGCGGCGCGCTGGCCGTGGTGCTGCCCGAGGTGGACGCCTTGTGGGGCGTGCCACAACCGAGCGAACACCACCCCGAAATCGACACCGGCGTGCACGTGATGATGGTGCTGGGCTGCGCCGCGCAAGTGCAGGCGCCACTGGAAGTGCGCTTTGCCTGCCTGGTGCACGACCTGGGCAAAGCCACCACGCCGCCGTCTGAATGGCCGCGCCACATTGCCCACGAGGTGCGCAGCGTGCGCCTGATACAGCAGCTGTGCCAGCGCCTGCGCGTGCCCCACGCCTGCGCCGAGTTGGCCGAGGTGGTGGCGCGCGAACACGGCAACATCCATCGCAGCGCCAGCCTGGACGCAGCCGCCACGGTGCGCCTGCTGGAGCGCTGCGACGCCTTTCGCAAACCCGCACGCTTTGCCCAAGTGGTGCAGGCCTGCGAATGCGACGCACGCGGGCGCCTGGGGTTTGAACATGCGCCCTACCCGCAAGGCGCGCGCCTGTTGCACGCGCTGGCGCTGGCGCAAGCGGTGGATACCGAAACGGTGGCGCAGGCGGCTATGAGCGCCGGTCTGCGCGGCCCAGCCATTGGCCAAGCGGTGGCCCGTGCCCGCGCGCAGGCGCTGGACGAAACACAAGCCGCAATAGAGGCGCACTAAGCCATGGCCCATTTGCTCTTGGTAGAAGACGACGAACTGCTGCGCGACGGCTTGTGCGCGCAACTCATGCACGCCGGCCACAGCGTGGACGCGGCGGGCGACGGCGCGCAGGCGCAGGCGCTTCTCGAATCAAAACGCGTAGACGGCGTGGTGCTAGACCTAGGCCTGCCCCCGGTGCAAGGCGTGCCCATGGACGGCTTTGCGGTACTGCGCTGGATCCGCCAACGCATGCCCCACCTGCCGGTGCTGATATTGACAGCGCGCGACGACATTGACGACCGCGTGCAAGGGCTGAACGCCGGCGCCGACGACTACCTGACCAAGCCCTTTGACATGGCCGAACTGCTGGCCCGCCTGGGCGCCATGCTGCGGCGCTCGCGCATGCCCGCCTTTGGCGGCAGCCTGCAAACCGAAGGCCCTCCACAACATCGCCTGCGGCTTGACCACCAGCTGCCCATGGCCTGGCTGGGCGACGAGGCCATGGAACTCACCCACCGCGAGTGGTCGCTGCTCACCCTGCTGGTCAAACAACTGGGCCAGGTGGTGGGCCGCGAAGAGGTGCTGGCGGTTTGGCAAACGCAGGCGGCCGAAGGCGGCGCGGCAGGCAGTGGCTCCAACGCGCTAGAGGTCTATGTGCACCGCCTGCGGCGCAAGCTGCAAGACAGTGGCCTGAACATTCGCAATGTGCGGGGCCTGGGCTATATGCTGGAGTTGCAGGCACCGTGACGGGCTTGGCCACAGGCGCAAATTTTTCGCTCAAGCGCCAGTTGTTGGTGTGGCTGCTGCTGCCGCAACTGGTGTTGTGGCTGATGGGCGGCGTGCTGGCGTTTCGGGTGGCGCTGATTTATGCCGAAAAAGCCATTGACCAGTCGCTCACCCAATCGGTGCGGGCGCTGGCGCGCCAGGTCAAACCCATTGGCTCGGGCTTGCTGGTGGACTTTCCCAAAGCCGCCCAGGCCGTGCTCGAACAGGACCCGAAAGACCGGCTGGCCTATATGGTCTCGTCGCCGCCGGGCAGCTTTTTGCTGGGCAACAGCAATCTGCCGGGGCCAGCGGGCGACGGCGTGCTGCAGCCCGACGACGTGCCGGTGTTGTATGAAATATCGCTCGACGGCAAGCCCATGCGCGTGGCATCCATTGAGTTGTCTTTTGGTGACGCGCCCACCGAGCAGCGCATGCGTGTGCAGGTAGCCAAAAGCCTCGCGGTGCAAGAAGCCATTGCGCAAGAGCTGGTGCGCGACGTGCTGTTTCCGCTCTTGCTGCTGGGCGCGGTGCTGGGGGTGCTGATGCACGCAGGCATACGCCGCGGCCTGGCGCCGCTTGCGCGGCTAGAAGCCCAGCTTGCGAACCGCAACGCCGCCTCGCTCTCGCCCATTGAGCTGACCCAGGCGCCGCAAGAAGTGCATTCGCTGGCGCTGGCACTCAACCAATTGCTCACCACCCTGCGGCGCAGCATGAGCCAGGAAAAGCGCTTTTTGAACGACGCCGCCCACCAGTTGCGCACGCCGCTGGCCGGGCTGATCAGCCAAACCGAACTGGCCTTGACCGAGGCCGACCCCCAGGCCCTGCACGAGCGCCTGAGCAAGGTCCACAAAAGCGCCCAGCGCAGTGCGCACCTGGTCAACCAATTGCTGAGTTTGGCCCGCACCGAGGCCGACGTGGCGCTGGTGCCCGTGGACGTGGCGGCACTGGCGCGCGAAGTGGCCCGCGAATGGACGCCGCGCGCGCTGGCGGCAGGCATCGACCTGGGTTTTGAAGGCGAAGACCACCTGCAAGCCCGCGCCGACCGCGTGCTGCTGCGCGAAGCCCTGAACAACCTGATCGACAACGCCCTGCGCTACTGCCCGCGCAGCGCTGCCGTCACGCTGCGGGTGCACGCCACGGGCGACAACCAATGCGTGCTGGAAGTGGAAGACGAAGGCCCCGGCGTGCAAGACGCCGACCTGCCCCACTTGTTTGAGCGCTTCTGGCGCGCCAGCGAACTGCCCGGCGGCTGCGGCCTGGGCCTGGCCATCGTGGCCGAGATCGCGCAGCGGCATGGCGGCAGCGTACAAGCCCACAGCCGCGCGCCGCAGGGGTTGGTGGTGCGGGTGGTGTTGCCTTTGGGGTAAGGGGTGGGGTGTTTGGGACGGTGACGTCCCTGTAATTCGCCAAACTTCACACAGACTGGCTGAACCCAGCATCTAGAAATTATCTCAAACATGCTATATTTCTGGTATGAAATGGGAGATCAAGTACCACGATGAAAAGCTGCAGGCTGATGTGCTGGCCTTGCCGCCAGGGATTTTGGCCAGGTACTTTCATTGCACTGATCGCATGCTTGAGTTTGGCCCAGATTTAGGAATGCCCCACACACGGGCAATGAGCATGGGGCTCTTCGAGTTGCGTTTGAAATCCCGTGAGGGCATTGGGCGGGTTTTTTATTGCACCTTGGTCGATCGCCAGATCGTCATGCTCCATCAGTTCGTGAAGAAAACCGATAAGACACCGCCCAAAGAAGTGGCACTTGCGCGCAAGCGAATGAAGGAATGGAAAAATGCTGACGCATAAACAACTTCGCACCAAGGCACTGGCGAATGCTGAGGTAGCAACGGAATACGAAAAACTGGCCGACGAGTTTTCGCTTTTGGACGAGTTCTTGAAGGCACGGGCTGCGCAAGGTCTCACCCAGGCGCAGGTGGCAGAAAAAATCGGCACCACGCAGTCGGCTGTTGCGCGCATGGAATCGGGCAGCGGCAAGCATTCACCATCACTGGCAACACTAACCAAATATGCAGATGCACTAGGATGCAAGCTGGAAGTTCGGCTGGTTCGCAGGCCTCGGCCCACTAACAATCTGGCGGTTCGCCCAAGTCCGACAACGCCCAAACGCATTGCGGCTTAACTCTCAACTTTGAGCGAAATCCCACAGCGCCAGGGTGGCAGCCTGCAAGCGCACAACCGCGCGCCGCATGGGCTGGTGGTGCGGGTGGCGTTACCTTTGGGGCGAGGGCTGGGGTTGGCGACCTCAGGAAATTCACGAATTGCGCTACCCGCGCTGCTCGCGTCCTGGCTCGTCCTCCTCAACTCGCCAGCGCCAGTAGCGATCAGGCTTGATCCACACAGCTTCCATAGAAATCTTCTTGAACTCGTTCAGGACCGGCGTGGCCAAGACAGGGTTGCCGTCTGCGTTCTCCCTAAGCAAATCCTCCGCGTTGGCCTTCGTGAGCATATCAACGGTGTCGTCTTGGTATACGCACCCGTCCCGCGCCAGCATTGCGAGCATCCAATGTGCAGCGGTTGCCGCCAGCATCACTTATTCTCGTTTTCAGGCGGAGGGAGAGGTGCTTTTGGGTCCACTGCAATGAGCTGCTCCTCCTTGAAATCACCTAAGTCCAGTTTCTTTCCCGCGAACCATTGGCAGTAATAGCTGCGGCCTTTTTCACTGGGGACGACCTTGACCGACATGACGGGGCCGCCACCTGTGTTGAGGGTCACAGTCGCGCCGACAATAAATTTCGGTGTCCAAGTAGCCATTGTTTCTATTCCGTTTGTTGTGGTCAGGAAAGAGCAGACAAGCCCATCTCGTCCGTCGAATCTGGCGGCCCCGCTGACGTTGCGCCCGTGGTGGCGCGGTAGTTCGGTGGCTTTGCGTCGCCGGTTTTCACCGGGTTTGCCCTTCAATTTTCTTGTCCGCCGGTCTTGATAAAAACCGGCGGGGCAATCTTAGCAAAAAGAAAAGCGTTAAAAAAAAGATATGCGAGCGCACCAGCCCAAAACCGCGGGCTGCCGAGGGCAATGGGGTGGATGGTGCAGCGAAATTAAGGAGGAGCCCGCAGGGCGGGGGACATTCGCGGAACCGTCCACCCCGTTGCCCTCGGCGCGCAAAAGCATGCGCGCAGAAAACAGCAAAAACGCAGGCCCGCTAAAGCCTAAAGGCGCACGCCGCTAGTCGTATGAAACCAGTTGTTATGCCGGCTGCTAACCGTCAGGCCAATGGTCTGCCCCACTTGCAGCTTGGTGTTGGCCGGCGCGCGCACCGTGATGGCGCCCACCTCGGTTTTGACCACCACATAGGTGTCGGCGCCGGTGGGTTCCACCAGGCTGACTTGGCCGCGCCAGGGGGCGTCGTCGCTCAGGTGGATGTGCTCGGGGCGCTGGCCCAGGGTCACGTCGCCTTGCACCGGGCCGGGCAACTCTAGCGTGCCACCGGCAAACACAAAGCGCGATGCCTCGCCCGTGCCTTGCAACTGGCCGGGAATGAAGTTCATGGTGGGCGAGCCAATAAAGCTGGCCACATAGGTGTTGGCGGGTGTGCGGTAAATCTCGTCGGGCGTGCCGATTTGCTGCAAGATGCCGTCTTTCATCACCGCAATGCGGCTGCCCAGCGTCATGGCCTCAATCTGGTCGTGCGTCACGTACACGCTGGTAATGCCGCTCACCTGGTGCAGGCGCTTGATTTCGGCGCGCATTTCCACGCGCAGTTTGGCGTCCAGGTTGGACAGCGGCTCGTCAAACAAAAACAGCTGCGGGTCGCGCGCCAGGGCGCGGCCCATGGCCACGCGCTGGCGTTGGCCGCCCGAGAGTTGCGCCGGGCGGCGGTCCAGCAGGTGCGAGATTTGCAGCATGGCGGCCACTTCGGCAATGCGTTTTTGGCGCTGCTCTTTGGGCACCTTGCGCATTTCCAGCGCAAAGCCAATGTTGTCCGCCACGCTCATGGTCGGGTACAGCGCGTAGCTTTGGAACACCATGGCAATGTCGCGCTGCGCCGGGGCTACGCCCACCACGTTTTTGCCCGCAATGCGCAGTTCGCCTTCGGTCGGGTCTTCCAGGCCGGCAATGATGTTGAGCAGCGTCGATTTGCCGCAGCCCGAGGGGCCGACAAGAATCAAAAATTCGCCGGGAGCGACTTCAATGTCGATGCGTTTGAGCACTTCAACGGCGCTGGCGCCCTTGCCGAAAGCTTTGCGAATGCCCGAAATGGTGAGGGAGGCTGCCATATCTCTATCCTTTGACTGCGCCGGCCGTGAGGCCTTTGACAAAATACTGACCCGCCAGCACGTACACGAGCATGGTGGGCAAACCCGCGATCACGGCGGCGGCCATGTCCACGTTGTAGCTTTTCACGCTGCTTGAGGTGTTGGCCATGTTGTTCAGGCCCACGGTAATGGGCTTGCTGTCGGCGCCGCTAAAGGCCACGCCAAACAAAAAATCGTTCCAGATGTTGGTGAACTGCCAGATCAGCGTCACCATCAAAATCGGCGTGGACATGGGCAGCACGATGCGCCAAAAAATGCGCCAAAAACCCGCACCGTCCATGCGTGCGGCGTTCACCAGCTCACGGGGAATGGCGGCGTAGTAGTTGCGGAAAAACAGCGTGGTGCCCGCCAAGCCCGCAATGCAGTGCACCAGCACCAGGCCCGCCAGCGAACTTGACAGCCCCAGAAAACCCAGCACCTGGCTCATGGGCAGCAGCACCACCTGAAAAGGCATAAACACGCCAAACAACATAAAGCCAAACAGCAGCTCGCTGCCCTTGAACTTCCACAGGCTCAGCACATAGCCGTTGATAGCGCCCCAGGCGGTAGAAATAAGCACCGCGGGCACGGCCATAACCACCGAGTTGACGAAATAGGGCTTAAGGCCCCGGCAGTCCACGCCGGTGCAGGCGCTGTCCCAGGCCAGGCGCCAGCTGTCGAGGTTGAGCGACGTGGGCAGGCTCAGCAAGTTGCCCGCGCGGATTTGCGCCGCGTCTTTGAACGAGGTGGCCAGCATCACATACAGCGGCGCCAAAAAGAAGAAGGCGGCGAACAGCAAGACGCCGTAGATCAGCGCGCGAGAAAATTTGGAGGTATTCATGGCTAAAGCTTCAGTGCGCGTGCGGCTTGGTGCGCAGCTCGCTGTACAAATAGGGCACCACGATTGCCGCCACGGTGGCCAACATCATGGTGGCGCTGGCCGCGCCCAGGCCAATCTGGCCGCGGGTAAAGCTCATCACGTACATAAAAGTGGCGGGCACATCAGACGCATAACCCGGGCCGCCAGAGGTGAGCGCCATCACCAAGTCAAAGCTCTTGATCGACAGGTGCGACAGCACCAGCACCGTCGAAAAAACCACCGGCCGCAAAATCGGCAGGATGATGCGCCAGTAAATGCGCGGCAGGCTGGCGCCATCAATCTGCGCCGCCTTGATGATGCTGTCGTCAA
>CANGHQ010000073.1 GCA_947453585.1 Burkholderiales bacterium
TCAAAATGGGAGCGCACGGGCATGAATATCAAGCACCTGGAACACCTGCTGGCCCTGGCTGACACGGGATCATTTAGCCGCGCGGCCGAGAAACTGTTTCTGACGCAGTCGGCGCTGAGCCGCAGCATCCAAAGCCTGGAACTTGACCTGGGCGCCAAGGTGCTGGACCGCATTGGCAAACGCAATGAGCTCACGCCGCTGGGCCAGGATGTGGTGGCCCGGGCGCGCCACATTGTTCGTGAGGCGGCAGAGCTGCGCCAAAGCGCCAAGCTGCTGCAAGACGGTGGCAGGGGCAGCATAAGCGTGGGGCTGGGCTCGGGCCCGGCGGCGCTTTTGCTGGTGCCGCTGATGTGCGCAGCGTCCACCCGAGCAGGCATGCGCGTGGCGGTCACGCAAGGGCCGGTGGAGCTGCAGATATTGCAGCTGCGCAGCCGCCAGCTCGACGCAATGGTGGTGGACATGCGCCGCGTTATTCCAGCCACGGACCTCAATATTGAATCCCTGGCTGAGCTGCGCGCGGGTCTGGTGGTGCGCGCTGGCCATCCGCTGGCGGCGCAAAAAAGCGTCACGCTGGCCGACGTGCTGGGCTACCCCGTGGCGTCCACGCCCTTGTCTGACGAAGTGGCCCGCGCTTTGGTAGACCAGTTTGGCCCGCAGGCCAACCCTTCCGAGATGGTGACCCTGCGCTGCGACGACGTCGCCAGCCTGGTGCAAACGGCAGCACAGACCGACGCCGTCTTTTTGGGCGTGACCGCCACCGCCCGCAGCGGCCTGGCCAACGGCAGCCTGGTCGAACTCGCGCTAGCGCCCGCCTTGCGTGCCACCGCGCGCTTTGCCTATGTCACGCTGGCCGGGCGCACCGAGGCGCCTGCCATGGCGTATTTCAGGGAATTTGTACGGGAGCATTTGCGGGATTGAGGGGCGCTTAAATCACCCCAAGAAACACCGCCAGCGCGCGGCTCACCGCGAGCATTTGCTCTTCGCGCAGGCGGCCGAAAACCTCGCCCACACGCTCGCGCGGCACCGCTTGCGCCTTGTCCACCATGATTTCAGACGTCTTTTGCAAGCCGTTGACCGCATCGGGTTCCACCTGAATCCGAAACAAGGGCGTGTTGCGCATCTCGCCGGTGACGGGCAACACGGTGATCGATGGGTGTTCGTCAAACAGGTCGGATTGAATGACCAAGGCGGGGCGGGGTTTGCCGTAATCGCCTTGCAAGGCAATGGTCACCAAGTCGCCGCGCCTCATTTCCAACCCTCGGTGTCCGCCGCCGCCTGCAACCATTGGTGCACGTCATCCTCGTGCGGATCATCGCGCAGCAGACGGGATTGCCGTCGGCATTCCAACGCAAAGCCCTCGCCCCGTGTGTCCGGCACCCAAATTTGCACGGGTCGCATGCCCGCGGCACGCAAGCTGTCTCGGTGTTTTTGAACCCGTTGGCTGGTAGTGGTCGCCATCATGTGCTCCGTTGAATCGAAGTGTCATTCTAGATTTTTGTTTCATGTAACGCAACTGGGCTATGTAATGAAACCTATGCCCCCAGCGTTGCGGAAAGCTTTCGCCATGGAGCTAATGAGAAAAATGTGTATACAAAAATATCCGCTTTGATTTTTTGACTGCGGTTGGATTCTTATCTTACGGTCGCTTGAAGGAAAAATTAACGCGCACTCGCGGACTGACATAAACCGCACTGCATTTCGATAAAATTGTATACACTATTGACCGAAACAAGCTCATCCTACCCATGTCCGCCCGCCCCCCGCTCACACTGGTCGCAAGCCTTGGCGCAGGCCGCAGTGCGCCTGCGAGCGCGTCGGCGCGCATTGTGGAGTCGGTCACTGCGGCCATTATTGAGCGGCGGCTGATGCCGGGCACCAAGCTCTCAGAGCAAAAGATTGCGGATATTTTTCATGTCTCGCGCACGCTGGTGCGCCAGGCGCTTAACCAGCTCAGCCGCGACCGGCTGGTGACGCTGGAGCCCGCGCGCGGCGCCTTTGTGGCCACGCCCAGCGTGGCCGAGGCGCGCCAGGTGTTCCAAGTGCGCACCATGCTCGAGGCTGCCATGGTGCGCAGCCTGTGCGCGCAAATCACCGACCGGCAAATCGCCGAGCTGCGCGCCCATTTGCGCGACGAGGCCGCCGCCGTGGCCCGCACCGACGTGCCGGGCCGCACCCGTTTGCTGGCCGACTTTCATGTAGTGCTGGCGCGCCTAGGCGGCAACGAGGTGCTGGCGCAGTTGCTGGCCGATTTGCTCAGCCGCTCTTCGCTGATTGCGCTGATGTACCAGTCGTCCCACTCCGCCTTGCATTCCCAACTGGAGCACGAACGCATCGTGGACGCGTTAGAGCAACGCGATGGGGACGCCGCCGCCGCCTTGATGGAGCGCCACCTGGCTGCCGTGGAACAAAACTTGCATCTCGATCCGCACACCGCAGACCTGTCTGCGGCCCTGCTTCCCACCTATTGAGGCCCCTCATGAACACACCCGCTTCTGCCCCCCCTCGCTACCCGCGCGACCTGCTCGGTTATGGCCGCACGCCGCCGCACGCCCAGTGGCCAGCCAACGCCCGCGTGGCGGTGCAGTTTGTGCTGAACTACGAGGAGGGCGGCGAAAACTCGGTGCTGCACGGCGACACCGGCAGCGAGCAGTTTTTGTCCGAGATGTTCAGCCCGCCGTCCTTCCCCGACCGGCACCTGACCATGGAAGGCATTTACGAATACGGCTCGCGCGTGGGCGTGTGGCGCATCCTGCGCGAGTTTGAGCAGCGCGGCCTGCCGCTCACCGTGTTTGGCGTGGGCATGGCGCTGGAGCGCTGCCCCGAGGTGGCCGCCGCCTTTGTCGAACTCGGCCACGAGATTGCCTGCCACGGCTGGCGCTGGATCAATTACCAAACCATCGACGCATCGATTGAGGCCGAGCACATGGCGCGCGGCCTGCAAGCCATCAAAAACATCACCGGCCAGATGCCAGCGGGCTGGTACACCGGGCGCGACAGCCCCAACACCCGCCGCCTGGTAGCTGACCAGGGCCTGGAATACGACAGCGACTACTACGGCGATGACCTGCCGTTTTGGCTGCAAGTGCAAAAGAGCGACGGCACGCTGAGCCCCCACTTGGTCGTGCCCTATACGCTGGACTGCAACGACATGCGTTTTGCCTTGCCTCAGGGCTATTCGCACGGCGACCCGTTTTTCCAGTACCTGCGCGACGCCTTTGACGTGCACTACGCCGAAGGCGACGAACGACCCAGCATGATGAGCATCGGCATGCATTGCCGCTTGCTGGGTCGGCCCGGACGCATGCGCGCGCTGCAGCGCTTTTTGGACTACGTGCAGTCGCACGACCGGGTTTGGGTGGCGCGCCGGGTAGACATTGCGCGCCATTGGAAGACGGCCCATCCCTTTGACGCGGCCTCGGCCTTTGTCTGGAAGTAAACCCCCATGCTGACCTTGGACCAACTCAATGCCGCCACGGCCGACGAATGCGTCGCCCTGCTCGACGGCACCTACGAGCATTCCCCCTGGATTGCGCGCACCGCCGCCGCGCACCGGCCCTTTGCCAGCTTGGTGCACCTGAAACTGGTGCTGGCGCAGGTGGTGCGCGAAGGCGGACAGGACGCCCAGCTCGCCCTCATTCGCGCCCACCCCGAGCTGGCGGGCAAAGCCATGGTCAGCCAGACCTTAACGGCCGAGTCGCGCAACGAGCAAGGCAAGGCGGGCCTGACCGATTGCACGCCCGAAGAGTTTGAGCGCATTCAAGCGCTCAACGCGGCTTACAACGCGCGCTTTGGTTTTCCCTTTATCTTGGCGGTGCGCGGGCCGCGCGGCCTGGGTTTGGGCAAGACCGAGATCATTGCCACCCTGGCGCGCCGCCTGCAAAACCATCCCGACTTTGAGCGCGCCGAATGCCTGCGCAACATCCACCGCATTGCCGAAATCCGCCTCAACGACAAGCTGGGCCACTCACCGGAACAGGGCAATTTGGTATGGGACTGGGCCGAGCGCCTGGCGGTGCACAGCGACCCCGGCTTTGCCGAACGCGGCGAACTCACCGTCACCTACCTGACCGACGCGCACCGCGCCGTGGCCCAAGATCTGCAAGCCTGGATGACCGAGTGCGGCTTTGACGAAGTGAGCCAAGACGCCGTGGGCAATGTGGTCGGCGTCTACCACGGCCAAGACCGTGGCGCTGCGCGGCTGCTGACAGGCAGCCACTTTGACACCGTGCGCAACGGCGGCAAATACGATGGCCGACTGGGTATCTTGGTGCCCATGGCCTGCGTGCAGGCGCTGCACCGCGCTGCGCGGCGCCTGCCCTTTGGCATTGAAGTAGTGGGCTTTTCAGAAGAAGAAGGTCAGCGCTACAAAGCGGTGTTTTTGGGCTCGGGCGCGCTCACCGGCCAGTTTGACGCGGCCTGGCTGGAGCAGCAAGACGCCGACGGCATTTCCATGCGCCAGGCCATGGCGCACGCCGGGCTCAACGTGGACGACATTGCCGCTTTGAAACGCGACCCGGCGCGCTACCTGGGCTTTGTAGAAGTGCACATCGAGCAAGGCCCGGTGCTCAACGCGCTGGATATGCCGCTGGGCATCGTCACCTCCATTAATGGCAGCGTGCGCTATTTGGGTGAAGTGGTGGGCATGGCCAGCCACGCCGGCACCACACCCATGGACCAGCGCCGCGACGCCGCCACCGCCGTTGCCGAGCTGGCGCTGTTTGCCGAAAAGCGCGCATCCAGCGTCCCTAATGTGGTGGCCACCATGGGCATGTTGCAAGTGCCCAACGGCTCGATGAACGTGGTGCCCGGGCACTGCAGCTTTAGCCTGGACGTACGCGCCACCACCGACGCGGTGCGCGACGCCTGCGCCGCCGACATCCGCGCCGAGCTGGCCGCGATTTGCGCGCGCCGGGGCCTGCACTTCACGCTGGAAGAAACCATGCGCGCCGCCGCCGCTCCCAGCGCCTCGGCCTGGCAGCAGCGCTGGGAAAGCGCGGTGCAGGCGCTGGGCTTGCCGCTGTTTCACCTGCCCAGCGGTGCTGGCCACGACGCCATGAAGCTGCACGAAATCATGCCCCAGGCCATGCTGTTTGTGCGCGGCCTGAACGCCGGCATCAGCCACAACCCGCTCGAATCCATCACCAACGACGACGCTGACCTCTGCGTGCGCGCCTTCACCAATTTGCTTGACCAACTCGCCACGGAATAACCATGACCACCCCACAACACCCAGCCCACCATCCTGAAAAATACGCCGCCCTGGACGCCTGGATCGACGCCCACTTTGACGAGGAAGTGCGCTTTTTGCAGCAACTCGTGCAAGTGCCCACCGACACGCCGCCGGGTAACAACGCGCCGCACGCCGAGCGCACCGCCGAACTATTGCACGCCTTTGGCTTTGAGGCCGAAAAGCACGCCCCGCCCGCAGCCGACGTGCAAGCCGCCGGCCTGCAAAGCATCACCAATTTGGTGGTGCGCCGCAACTACGGCGCAGGCCGCACCGTGGGCCTGAACTCCCATGGCGACGTGGTGCCCCCCGGCGAAGGCTGGACGCACGACCCCTATGGCGGCGAGGTGCAAGACGGCCGCCTGTACGGCCGCGCCGCAGCGGTCAGCAAATGCGACTTTGCCACCTTTACCTTTGCCACCCGCGCGATTGAGGCGCTGGGCGCGCCGCTTAAAGGCAGCGTGGAGCTGTATTTCACCTACGACGAAGAATTTGGCGGCGAACTCGGCCCCGGCTGGTTGCTGCGCCAGGGCATCATCAAGCCCGACTTGCTGATTGGCGCGGCCTTTAGCTACCAGGTCATTACCGGGCACAACGGCTGCCTGCAAATGGAGGTGACGGTGCACGGCAAGATGGGCCACGCGGCTGTGCCCGAGACCGGCGTGGACGCACTGCAAGCCGCCACCCGCATCCTGAACGCTCTTTACCACCAGAACACGCTCTACCAGCAGATCAGCAGCCAAGTTAAAGGCATTAACCATCCCTACCTGAATGTGGGCCTGATCGAAGGCGGCACCAACACCAATGTGGTGCCCGGCAAAGTGGTGCTAAAGCTCGACCGCCGCATGATTCCCGAAGAGAACCCGGCCGAGGTGGAAGCCACGCTGCGCCAGGTGATTGCCGACGCCGTGGCGCAGTCGCCCGGCATCAGCATCGAAGTCAAACGCATGTTGCTGGCCCATGCACTCAAACCCCTGCCTGGCAACCAGCCCCTGGTAACAGCCCTGTGCCAGCACGCCAGCACCGTGTTTGGCGAAACCATTGAGGCGTCCGGCACGCCGCTGTACACCGATGCGCGCCTGTTCTGCGAACACGGCATCCCCGCCGTGCTCTACGGCTGCGGCCCGCGCACCGTGTCCGAGAGCAACGCCAAACGCGCCGACGAAAACATCGCCCTTGAAGACCTGCGTCGCGCGACCAAGGTGGTGGCACGGGCCTTGGCAGACCTGTTGGGGTAAAGGCTGTCGCTGCGGCGGCTACGCGCCAGGGGGCCGGATGTGCGCTGTGTCATAGCCGCGTAGCAAGCCCAGGCTAACAATAGGGCGTGTTCGATTCAAGCAGCCCCTATTTCAGTATCGACTTTGCCCCCTCGCCCTGGCTGGGCCGGGTGGGCATGTCTGCGTGTCCGGGCGCAGGCGGCGCCAATGGCAGCGCGGAGTCGGAACGTCAGCTGGCTCTGGACGTGGCACAGATGGCCGCGCATGACGTCAAGACCGTGGTGAGCCTGCTTGACACCACCGACCTGCAGCGCCTAGGCGCCAAAAACCTGCCGCACCACCTGGCGCAACACGGCATTGACTGGCACCAGTTGCCGGTGGTGGACTACGGCGTGCCTTCGCAGGCGGTGACTTCGCACTGGCAGCGCCTGCTGCCGCAGCTCACAAAGGTTTTGCAGGGTGGCAACATCCTGATCCACTGCGCCCACGGCAAGGGCCGCACCGGCACGCTGGCGGCCACAATGTTCAAGGCCTGGGGCTGGAGCAGTGACGCGGCAATGGCCCGCGTGCGCCAGTACCGGCTGGGCGCCATAGAAACGCACAAGCAAGAGGCTTATGTGGAGGCTTTTGAGCCCGGCCCGCTGGCCGTGCGCTCGGCTACTTTGGTGGCGCCGTAGCGAGCGCCTTCAGGCAAGGGCCACTTGGCCCATCAATGCAGCGTAGTGCGACAGCGGTGGCGTCACCTGTCCAGGCACTTTGGCCAGATCGTCGTAGCGGCGCAGGCGCACCGCTTCTGCATAAAAGGTCAGGTCTTCAAACCCGCGCACTTGCGCGTCGTCGTAGCGCCCGCCTTGCAATTCGAGGCTGTGTTTGGAGGCGGGCGACAGGTCGGCCCAATAGCCGGCGTCCACCGCGCACAAATAGCGCTTGGCGTCCACGTGCAGTTTGATGGGTTCGAGCACTGCGTCGGGGAACAGGCTGCGCAAAAACGGCAGCGCCGCAAATTGGTGCAAATCGTCCTTGGCGGGCAGCGCATCCTGGTCCGCCACGGGTGTGCGTTCGGCGCTGAGCATGTGGCCCAGGTCGTGTAAAAGCGCGGCCACCACGGTCTCAGGTGATTCGTTGGCCCGTTCGGCCAAGTGCGCGCATTGCAGCGCATGCTCGAGCTGGCTTACCGCCTCTTGGCCGTACCAGGTGGTGGCGCGGCTGCCCAACAGTTCGACGATTTGCGGAATAGTCAATGACATTGGGCTCTCCGGGTGGGTAGGTGGCAGCGCAGGGAATCGCACCTACCGGGCTCGCACACCGATGATGGCGAAACGGATTCTGGAACAAAAGTAGTCGATCAGTGA
>CANGHQ010000074.1 GCA_947453585.1 Burkholderiales bacterium
GAAACCCAAACCAGCGCCGGCCTGCGCCACGTGCTGCTGCCCATTCCGTTTACGCTGATCCGGCGCAACCAGGTGGAAGTGCACGCCATCTATGGCCGCCACTTTGCCGACGTGCCACAACTGCGCAACGCCGACCAGGTGACCAAGCTGGAAGAAGAAATGATCACCGCCTATTACGGTGGCGGCACGCTGTACGCCGACGCACAGCGCAGCCAACCGCTGATCTGAGCGCCGCCCTAGCCCGAGATTTGGAGATTTCAATGCGCCAAGACCACGCCAGCCACGAACATGAGTTTGAACCGCAGTTCGGCCTGCCCGAGCGCCTGCCGGCCAACGAACGCATTCTTTGGCAAGGCTCGCCCGCAGTGGCCGCGCTGGCCCAAAGCGCGTTTCACCTGCGCAAGATCGCCCTGTACTTTGCGGTGCTGCTGGTGGCGCGTGTCGCCCCTGAAATCTCGGCCGGTGCCAGTGCGGTTGAGGTGCTGCTGGCATTGAAATGGCTCGCACCGCTGGCGCTCACCGGCTTGCTGATTGTGTGGACGCTGGCCTGGCTCACCGCGCGCACCACCGTCTACACGCTGACCAACAAGCGTGTGGTCATGCGCTTAGGCATTGTGCTGACGGTGACCTTTAACCTGCCGCTCTCCCGCATTGCCAGCGCCGACCTGCGTGCGCTGGAGGCTGGCCACGGCGACATTACGCTAGCGCTCAAGGGCGAAGACCGCATTGCCTGGGTCCACCTGTGGCCCAGCGTGCGGCCCTGGCGCATTACCCAACCCGAGCCCACGCTGCGCGCGATTCCTGAGGCCGCCGCAGTGGCATCCCAACTCAGCGCCGCCTGGTCTGCCGTCAACGGCCAGGCTGCCAGGCCTGCACCTCTTGCCCGCGCGCAGGCCGGCGTACCTCGCCACGGATTGCAAGCGAGCGCCACATGAACGCAGCCACCCTGCCCGCCCAGCCTGTTCGCCCCCGCGCGGCCGACACCTTTCCCACGTGGGTGCTGTATTGCGCTGGCGGCATCCTGGCGTTTTCCCTGTTGTCTGTGGGCTTGGTGCGCATCACCGGCAACGGCCCGGACCAGCGCTTGGCAACGCCCACACTGGAGCGCTCTTTGCGCTTTGAAGACCAGTCCGACCACGGCGTGCGCGTGTCTGACGGCAACACCGGCCAGACGCTCACCGTGCTTTACGGCGAACAGGGTTTTGTGCGCGGCGCCTTGCGCGCACTGAGCCGCGAGCGCCACGCGCGCGGCATTGGCTCGGCCCCGCCCTTTAATTTGGTGGCCCGCACCGATGGGCGCATCACGCTGATGGACCCCGCCACCGGCCAGCGCATTGACCTCGAATCTTTTGGTCCGACCAATACCGCCGAATTTGCGCGCTTTTTTGCGCTGCAAGCCGAATAACCCCCGCCCCACCGGAGCCCGCCATGTCTGCCGAAATCGCCATTGACTCTTCTGCCAAAGCCTCGCAAAAAGCGGTGGAAAGCACCATGCTGAGCCCGCGCTTCTACACCACCGACTTTGCCGCCATGGATCGGTTGGACGTGTCCGCCCTGCGCAGCGAGTGGGACACCATGATGACCGAGTACGAGGGCGACAACAACCACGACCATTTCCAGCGCACGCCCGAGTTTGCGCAAGAAGTGGCCGAGCGCTTTTCGCAAGTGAGCCCCGAAATGCGCCAGGAGTTTCTGGAGTTTTTAATCTCCTCGCTCACGTCCGAGTTCTCGGGCTGCATTTTGTACAACGAGATTTTCAAGAACGTTGAAAACCCCGACATCAAGCAGCTGATGCGCTACATGGCCCGCGACGAATCGCGCCATGCCAGCTTCATCAACCAGTCGCTCAAAGACTTTGGACTGGGTATTGACCTAGGCGACTTGAAACGCACCAAGGCCTACACCTACTTCAAGCCCAAGTACATTTTTTACGCCACTTACCTGTCTGAAAAGATTGGCTATGCGCGCTATATCACCATCTACCGCCAGCTTGAAAAAAACCCGGACAAGCGCTTCCACCCCATCTTCAAATGGTTTGAGCGCTGGTGCAATGACGAGTTCCGCCACGGCGAGTCGTTTGCGCTGATCATGCGCGCCAACCCGCACCTGCTGCGCGGGGGCAATGTCTATTGGATCCGCTTCTTCTTGCTGGCGGTTTACGCCACCATGTATGTGCGCGACCACACCCGCCCCATGCTGCACCACGAAATGGGGCTTGAGTCCACCAGCTACGACTACACCGTGTTTCGCATCACCAACGAGATCACCAAGCAGGTGTTCCCGGTCAGCCTGGACATTGACCACCCGGCTTTTCGTGCTGGCCTGGCGCGCCTGTTCCATATCCAGACGCAAATGGACGCGGCCAAGGCCCAAGGCGGCGTCTGGGGCACGCTGCGCCGCGCGGGTTGGGCGGCGGCCGGACTGGCCACTTTTGTGCGCCTGTACTTTCAGCCGGTGCAGCACCACGCGCTGCCCGCGCAAGTGCGCATGGCGCCGGCCTGGTAATTCCACCATCGCCCTCGCTACCGCCCTAAACACCGCACCGCCATGCCCGCAATGACCGACAGCTCCATTGCCATTGGCTTTGCCGTCTTTATCTGGTGGTTTAGCACCGGCATTGTTATTTTGCTCAACCGCATGTCGCGCAGCGCGATTCGCCTGAGCCTGGTCTTGTCGTCTTTGCTGGGTTTGGCCGCACTCGTGGGCTTGGCACACACCGCGCAGCAAACCGGCGTGGCCGGGGCGTATTGCGCGTTTACCTGCGCGCTCTTGGCCTGGGGCTGGAACGAGCTGAGCTTTTTGACCGGCTGGATCACCGGGCCGCGCACCAGCGCCCTGCCTGCGGGCACCGTGGGCTGGCCCCGGTTTGTAGAGTCGTGCCGCGCCGTGCTGTGGCACGAGCTGGGTATTTTGCTGGTGGGCCTGGCCGTGGTGGCCATTACCTGGGACGCGCCCAACCAGGTCGGCACCGGCACTTACCTAGTGCTGTGGGTGATGCGCACCAGCGCCAAGCTCAACCTGTTTTTTGGCGTGCGCAACCTGAGCGAAGAATTTTTACCCGCGCACCTGGCCTATTTACAAAGCTTTTTTCGGCGCCGGCCCATCAACGCGTTTTTCTTCTTTGCGGTCGCTGGGGCCAGCGCCTGCCTGTTTGCACTGGTGGCCGGTGCCCAAGACGCTTTAAGCAGCGCCGCGCATGCGGTGGGTTATGCGCTGGTGGCCACCATGCTGGCCCTGGCTATTCTGGAGCACTTGCTGCTGGTGCTGCCCCTGGACACCACGGCGCTGTGGCGCTGGGCCATTCGTAAGCGTACGCAAACCCCGAGCGCTTCGCCAATCTCGCATACCGCCAGCGACACCTTGGACACCCATGACAAATTACTACAAATCCCTTGACGGCGTAAGCGGCGGCCACGACGGCGGCTGGGCTGCCGCACCGGCAGCAGTCACCGGCGGGGACCGCGCGCCGCTGGCCATCGTCATAGGTACCGGCTTTGGCGGCCTGGCGGCTGCCATTCGCCTGAGCGTCAAGGGCTACCGCCTACAGATGCTGGAAAAGCTCGACGCCCCCGGCGGGCGCGCCTATGTGCACAAGCAAGACGGCTTTACCTTTGACGCCGGGCCCACCATCATCACCCTGCCGCACCTGATTGGCGAGCTGTTTACCCTGTGCGGCGAGCGCATGGAAGACCATGTGGACCTGCGGCTGATGTCGCCCTTTTACCGCATCCGCTTTGACGACGGCAGCCACTTTGACTACAGCAACGACGACGAGGCCATGCTGGAGCAAATTGCGCGCATCAGCCCCGAAGACGTACAAGGCTTCAAGGACCTGCTGGTGGCGTCCGAGCGCTGTTTCAAGCTCGGCTTTGAAGAGCTGGGCATGGTGGCTTTTGAGACGGTGAGCGACGTGATCAAGGCCATGCCCAACCTGATCAAGATGCAGGCCTGGCGCTCGATTTACAGCCTGGTGGCCCAGCACATCAAACACCCCCAGCTGCGCATTGTGATGAGTTTTCATCCCCTGCTCATCGGTGGCAACCCGTTTTCGGTGACCTGTGTGTATTCGCTCATCCATTCGCTGGAACGCCGCTGGGGCGTGCATTCGGCCATGGGCGGCACCGGCGCCATCGTGCGCGAACTGGTAAAGCTGCTGCACGACCGCAAGGTGCCCATTCGCTACAACGCGCCCGTGACGCAAATCCGCGTGCAAGGCGGGCGCGCCTGTGGTGTCGAACTGCAAAGCGGCGAATTTATCCCCGCCGACATCGTGGTCAGCAACGCCGACGCCGCCTGGACCTACCGCCACCTGATTGCGCCGCAGCACCGCAAGCACTGGACGGACAAGCGCATTGCCAAGGGCAATTATTCGTCGGGCCTGTTTGTCTGGTACTTTGGCACCAACCGCCGATACGACGACGTGCCCCACCACATGATGGTGCTCGGGCCGCGTTACAAAGGCCTGCTGCAAGACATCTTCAAAAACCACACGCTGTCCAAAGACTTCAGCCTGTATTTGTACCGCCCCACGGCCACCGACCCGTCGCTGGCGCCCGAGGGCTGCGACAGCTTTTATGCGCTTTCCGTGGTGCCCAACCTGGCCAGCGGCACCGACTGGCCCGCCGTGTCCGAGCAATATCGCCAGGCGATTGCCACGGCCTTGCAGGAATCGGTGCTGCCCGATCTGAACCAGCACGTGGTCAGCCAGCGCATAAGCACGCCGCAAGATTTTCAGGACCGGCTGTGGTCGTACCAAGGCGCGGGCTTTGGCCTGGAACCCATCTTGACGCAAAGCGCCTGGTTTCGGCCGCACAACCGCAGCCAGGACGTGAAAGATTTGTACCTGGTGGGCGCCAGCAGCCAGCCCGGCGCTGGTGTGCCCAGCGTGTTGATGTCCGCAAAAATGCTTGAACAGGTGGTGCCCGATGTCCGATCTTTTGCCTAAGCCCGCCGACGCGCCCACGCCGGTATCGGCCTACGACTTGCAGGCCTGCACGGCGCTGATGCGCGGGGGCTCCAAGTCTTTCTTTGCTGCATCCAAGCTCTTGCCCGCCCGCCTGCGCCCCCCGGCCACCGCCTTGTACGCCTACTGCCGCCTGGCCGACGACGCCATCGACGAGGGCGCCGACCCGGCTCTGGCCATGCAAGACCTGCAAGCGCGCCTGGACGCCATTTACGCCGGGCGCCCGGGAAGCCTTGACGCAGACCGCGCACTGGCCCACGTGGTGCACCACTACGGCGTGGCGCGCGGATTGCTCGATGCACTTTTGGACGGCTTTTTGTGGGATTCGCAGGGCCGCAAATACGAAACCCTGGCCGACGTAGAGGCCTATGGCGCGCGGGTAGCCGGTGCCGTGGGCGCCATGATGTCGCTCATCATGGGCGCGGCCACCGAGACCGCCATTGCCCGCGCCTGCGAGCTGGGCGTGGCCATGCAGCTCACCAATATTGCCCGCGACATTGGCGAAGACGCGCGCAATGGTCGCCTGTACATCCCGCGCGCTTGGTTTCGCGAGATCGGCATGGACGCCGACGCATGGCTGGCCGCACCCGTGTTTGACGCGCGCATTGCCGGCTTTACCCAGCGCCTGTTGATGCGCGCCGATGTGCTCTACCGGCGCGGCGAATTTGGCCTGGCCGAGCTGCCCTGGGACTGTCGCCCGGCCATCCAGGCCGCGCGCCTGGTGTACGCCGAAATCGGCAAGCAGCTTGAGCGCGAGGGCCTGAACTCGATTGACAAGCGCACCGTGGTGTCCACCCCGCGCAAGCTGGCCTTGCTGGCCCGCGCCGCAGCGGTGGCAGTCAAGGCCCCGGCCCTGCCCGCCGTGGCCTTGAGCCCCGTGCCTGCGATTGCCTTTTTGGTGGACGTGGTCGGGCGCGACCGCAATCCGGCGCTCGGCCACAAGCCCTGGACGATCCCGCAGCGCAGCTTCGACGAGCGGGTGGAATGGATGGTGGACTTGTTTGGCCGACTGGAGCAACGCGAACGCGCCCGGCGCTAGGGGCGGCGCTTGCTCAAGGTCGTTGAAGTTGTAGTCTTGTTGTGCGCGGGCGCCCTGTTCTTTGGTTGGCAATGGCGCGATCTGCGCCAGGCGCGCGAACAAACCCGCAAGCAGCGCGAGGCGGCGCAAGACGCCTCCAGCCCCAAGGGCCCGCATGGCACCTAACCTGAAAATCATCCACTTGGTGTGCGCCTGCCTGTTTTTGGGCAACGTCATCGTCAGCGGCGTGTGGGCGCTGCTGGCCGAGCGCACGCGCAACCACGCCATCATCCAGTTCAGCAACCGCATGGTGCTGATCACCGACGCGCTGTTTACGCTGGTCGGCGCCATTGGCGTGGTGTGGACTGGCCACGGCATGGCGCTGCACCTGGGCGGCGAGGCATCGCACCCGTGGATCCAGTGGTCGTATGGCTTGCTCACGTTCTCGGGCTTGATCTGGCTTTTCGTGCTGGTGCCGATTCAGCTCAAGCAACGCGCTTTGCTGCGCGCCAGCGACACCGTGGGCGAGGACTATTGGCGCCTCTCGCGCATCTGGCAAGCCGCTGGTGCGCTGGCCACTGTCTTGCCGCTGCCCATCGTTTATTTGATGGTGACCAAGCCGACTTAGACTGCACGCGCCCCAGCCATCCCCTGCGCAGCCACCGTGCTGCGCACAAACCACCAAGGCCGCACCATGTCCGCACCCCAAACATCACTGCAAGGCCAGGTCGTTCTGGTCACCGGCGCCGCCTCTGGCATAGGCGCGGCCACGGCGCTAGAACTGCTGCAGCGCGGCGCCCGTCCGGTGCTGGTGGACTGCGACGCCGAACCGCTGGCGCGCATGGCCGAACGTTGCGGCCCCGGCACGCTGCACCTGGTGGCCGACGTCACCGATCTCGCCGCCATGGAGCAAGTGGTGGCGCAGACCCTGGCGCGCCACGACCGCATCGACGCCGTGTTTGCCAACGCTGGCGTGGCCGCTTTTGGCCCGGTGGCCTATGTAGATCCGCAGGCCTGGAAACGCTGTTTTGAGGTGAACGTGTTTGGCGTGTTCAACACCGTGCGCGCCGCGCTGCCTGCGCTCATGCAGACGCGCGGCTATGTGCTGATTAACGCTTCAGTCTCGTCGTTTGCCCACCCGCCAGTCATGTCGGCCTATGCAGCCAGCAAATCGGCGGCGGAAGCCATGGGCAACTCATGGCGCATTGAGCTGGCCGCGCACGGCGTAGATGTTGGCGTGGTGCACGCGGGCTGGGTGCGCACGCCGCTTGTCACCGAGGGCGCGCTGCACCCGGGCTTTGTGCGCCTGCGCGCCACCATGCCCGGTCCCCTGAACAGCGAAACCACACCTGAGGACGCCGCCCGCGCCATCGTGAGCGGCATGGCCACTCGCAAAAGCCGCATCTTCATCCCCGGCTGGCTGCGCCTGCTGTACGCGCTGCGCGCGCTCTTGCACCTGCCTTTTGCCGAACGCGAACTGCGCCGCGCCGCACCCGAAATCGAAGCTATTTACCTCGAAGGCCTGCAGGCCGAAGGCGCCTTGGCCTCGTCCTTCGGCCCGCGCGAGCGGGAACGGACGCTGGAGCGGGCGCGGCGGGAGGGGTGATGGTGATGGTAGGCGCGGTGGGCGCATCACTTAAATTTTCTGCGCAACTCCATAGCTAAATTGGCAAGCAACCGTGTTATGTTTCCCCTAAGGAAGGTCTGCACAAGTCATCCCCACAGCCCTCTTGTGCGTTAAGTATCGATGAACCAAATAAGCCTCGCCACCACCGGATTTGAGCTG
Organism: Burkholderiales bacterium; assembly: GCA_947453585.1. Taxonomy (GTDB): domain Bacteria; phylum Pseudomonadota; class Gammaproteobacteria; order Burkholderiales; family Burkholderiaceae_C; genus Allorhodoferax. The sequence continues at coordinate 7,768 of CANGHQ010000074.1, forward strand.
GCCACCAAAGTCACGCGAAAGC
>CANGHQ010000075.1 GCA_947453585.1 Burkholderiales bacterium
CGGGCAAGCAGCGCAAATACCTGCACGACACCGAAGAAGCTGCGCCCTACCACCAAGAGCCCGGCACCTTTACGCCCTGGCAAGACGTGCCGGCCGGCACCGACTTGCTGTTTTACGAAGGCCTGCACGGCGCGGTGGTCACGCCCGAAGTCAATATCGCCAAACACCCGGACCTGCTGATTGGCGTGGTGCCCGTGATCAACCTGGAGTGGATCCAGAAGCTGTGGCGCGACAAGTCCAAGCGCGGCTACAGCACCGAGGCGGTGACCGACACCATCCTGCGCCGCATGCCCGACTATGTGAACTACATTTGTCCGCAGTTCATGCACACCCACGTCAATTTCCAGCGCGTCCCCATGGTCGATACCAGCAACCCCTTTACCGCCCGCGACATTCCCTCGCCCGACGAGAGCATGGTGGTGATCCGTTTTGCCAAGCCCAAGGGAATCGATTTTCAGTACCTGCGCAGCATGATCGACGGCAGCTTTATGAGCCGCGCCAACACCATCGTCGTGCCCGGCGGCAAGATGGAGCTGGCCATGCAACTCATCTTCACCCCCTTCATCTGGCGCATGATGGAACGCAAAAAGCGCGCGGCATGAACCGGTCTGTAAACGCCCCGCGCCTGGTGATGTTTGACCTGGACGGCACCCTGGTCGAAACCGCCCCCGAGATTTGCGACGCCGTCAACGACACGCTGTCCCACTTTGCGCTCGCGCCCGTGGCGCAGCAGCAGGTCAACGACTGGATCGGCCACGGTACGCACACCCTGCTGGTGCAAGCCCTGGCCTTTAGCCAAGGCCAGACCGAGGCGGCAGTGCGCGCGTCTGCCGCCTTGGCCGACATCGCCGCCGTGTTCAAAACCCACTACGCCCAGCGCTGCGGCACCCGCAGCCAGCCCTACGCCGATGTAGTGCAAACCTTGGAGCGGCTGCGCCAGCGCGGCGCGCACCTGGCCGTGGTCACCAACAAGGAAAGCGCGTACACGCAAACGGTGCTCGACGCCCATGGGCTCACACCGTTCTTTGGCGCCATCATCTGCGGCGACACCTTTGCGACCAAAAAACCCGCGCCCGAGGGCGTGCTGGCTTGCCTAGCGCAGTTTGGCGTGGCGGCAGTGGATGCGCTTTTTGTGGGCGACTCCAGCATCGACGTGGCCACCGCGCGCAATGCCGGCGTGGCGGTGTGGGCGGTGCCTTACGGCTACAACATGGGCGAGCCCATTGCAGCCAGCGCGCCAGACCGCATCATTGCCACGATTGGGGCGATTGAATAGCGCCCGCGCCGCCTACTTCACCAACTGGTTCATCTCAATAATCGGCAGCAGCACCGCCAGCACGATCAGCATCACCACCAGGCCCATGGCCACGATCAAGAGGGGTTCGAGCAGCGTGGCCAGGCCCATGGCGCGGCGTTGCACTTCGGTGCTGAGCTGGGTGGCGGCGCGTTGCAGCATTAGCGGCAGCTGGCCGGTTTGTTCGCCCAGGCGGGCAAACATCGCGAGCAGCGGCGGAAAGCGCTTTTTTTGCGCCAGGGCGGCGGCCAGTGGCGCGCCCTCGCGCACGGCCACCAACGCGTCTTGCGCGTCTTGGCGCATGGCCTGGTTGCTCAGGGTGTCGGAGGCGGCTTGCAGGGCTTTGAGAATCGGCACGCCTGCACCGGAGAGCATGGCCAGCGTGCTGGCAAAGCGTGCGGTGTTAAAGCTGCGCGACAGTTTGCCCACCACCGGAATGCGCAGCCAGGCTGCGTCAAACTGGTAGCGCAGCGCGGGGGCGCGCAGCGCCAGGCGCAAGCCCACCGAGCCCGCCACCACCGCCAGCAGCAGCAGCCAGCCGTAGCTGCGCACCAGGCTGCTCACGCCCAGCATCAGTACCGTGAGCAGGGGCAGGGCGCGCTTGCTGCCGGCAAATACGCTGGCCACTTGCGGCACCACGTAGGTGACCAAAAAAATCACAATGCACAGCGCCACCAGGCTGACGATGGCCGGGTACAGCGCCGCGCCCAGCAGCTTGGCGTTCAAAGCCTGCTGGTCTTCCAGGTCGTTGGCCAGGTGTTCCAGCACGGCGCCCAGGCTGCCGCTTTGCTCGCCCGCGCCCACCACCGCCACAAAAATGCCCGAAAACTCGCCGGGGTGGCGCGCCAGTGCTTTGGCAAATGTGCTGCCGCTGTTGACCTCGGCACGCAAATCGGCCACCAGGTTGCGCTCGGCCTCGCGCTCGGCTTCGGTGCTGAGCGACGCCAGCGCCCGCTCCAGCGGAAGACCCGATGCCACCAAACTGGCCAACTGGCGCGTCCATACGCTCAGGGCGCTGGCGTTGAACACGCGGCGGCGAAACAGACCCGTGTTGCCGCTGCCCTCGCCCTGCGCGCCTGAGGCCACGGGTTCGACCTTGAGCGGCACCAGCGCCTGCGCGCGCAACTGCGTGCGCGCGGCCTTGGCCGAATCGGCCTCAACCGTGCCTCGGTGCAAGAGGCCGTCGGCTGTCAGGGCTTCAAAAGCGTAGGCGGGCATGAATCAAAGGCCTTGGACGCTCAGTCGCGCGTCACGCGCAGCAGCTCTTCGCGCGTGGTGATACCGGCGTCCACCAGGCGCTGGCCGTCGTCGCGCATCAGCACCATGCCGCTGGCCAGCGCCGCGTCGCGGATGGCAGCCTCAGACGCCTGGTTGTGGATCTGGGCGTGGATGGCGTCGTCGGTCACCAGCAGTTCAAACACACCGGTGCGCCCGGCGTAGCCAGTGTGGCCGCACTGCGCGCAGCCCGCGCCGCTGCAGGCGGTGCAGCGCTTGCGCACCAGGCGCTGGGCCAGCACGCCCAAGAGTGAGGAACTGAGCAAAAACGGCTCCACGCCCATGTCGGTCAGGCGGGTTACGGCGCTGGCGGCGTCGTTGGTGTGCAGGGTGGCTAGCACCAGGTGGCCGGTGAGCGAGGCCTGGATGGCGATTTGCGCGGTCTCAAAATCGCGAATCTCGCCGATCATGATCACGTCCGGGTCTTGGCGCAAGATGGCGCGCAGGGCTTTGGCAAAAGTGAGGTCAATCTTGGCGTTCACTTGGGTCTGGCCCACGCCCGCCAACTCATACTCAATCGGGTCTTCCACCGTCATGATGTTGCTGCCGCGCGTATCGAGCCGCTGGAGCCCGGCATACAGCGTGGTGGTCTTGCCCGAGCCGGTGGGGCCTGTGACCAGAATGATGCCGTGGGGCTGCACCAGCAGGTGCGTAAAACGCGCCAGCACGTCGCCCTGCATGCCCACCGATTCCAAGCTGAGTTTGCTCTCACTCTTGTCCAGCAGGCGCAGCACCGCGCGCTCGCCGTGGGCGCTGGGCAGGGTGCTCACCCGCACGTCCACCGCCCGCGTACCAATGCGCAGCGAGATGCGGCCGTCTTGCGGCAGGCGGCGCTCGGCGATGTCGAGCTCGGCCATGATTTTCAGGCGCGAGATGAGGGCGGCGTGCAGCGCGCGGTTGGGTTGCACCACCTCGCGCAAGTTGCCATCGACCCGAAAGCGCACCACCGAATGGCGCTCGTAGGGCTCGATGTGGATGTCGCTGGCGCCGTCGCGCGCGGCCTGCGTGAGCAAGGCGTTGAGCATGCGGATGATGGGCGCGTCGTCGGACGTTTCCAGCAGGTCTTCAATGGCCGGCAGGTCTTGCATCATGCGGCTCAGATCGGCCTCGCCTTCGACTTCGCTCACCACCGCCGCCGCGCTGGACTCGCCCTGCGCATAAGCGGCGCTGATGCGCTGCGCCAGCGCTGGCGCAGCATGGCTTTGCACCTGTTGCACCGGGTATTTGCGCAGCGCCTCGGCAATGCCGCTGGGCTGCGACAGGGGCTGCACGTGCAGCGTCAGGCCCTGGGCGTCGTCTTCCAGCAGCACTTGCTGGCTGCGCGCAAAAGCATAGGGCAGCGGGTAGCGCATCTCAGGGCGCAGCCTTCTTGGGCTGGGCCACCGGAGCGGCCGCAGGCAGGGTGGGCGCCTCGTTGATCGGCACTTTGGCGTCGGGCACGGGCTGGGCGTCTTGCATGCCGGTGCGCATTTGCTCGTAGCGGTCCAGCGACAGGCGCTCGGTGGAGGCACTGTCGCGCACCACCACCGGGCGCAGGAACACCATCAGGTTGGTCTTTTTGCGGGTGCGGGCTTCGCTCTTGAACAGATTGCCAAAAAACGGCACATCGCTCACGCCCGGCACCTTGTCGCCGCTACCGGTAAATTCGTCTTGCAGCAAGCCGCCCAGGACCACCACCGAGCCGTCGTCCACCAGCACGTTCGATTCAATCGTGCGCTTATTGGTGGTCGGCCCATTGGGCGCGTTGACCGTAGAGGCCTGCACGCTGGAGACTTCTTGGAAGATGGTCAGCTTGACGGTGCCGTTTTCGCTGATTTGCGGCTTGACCTTGAGCGTCAGGCCCACGTCTTTGCGCTCAATGGTTTGGAAGGGGTTGACCGAGCCGGTGCCCGAGTTGGTGTTGGTGAACTGTCCCGTGACAAAAGGCACGTTCTGGCCAATGACGATCTTGGCCTCTTCGTTGTCCAGCGTGAGCAAATTGGGTGTGGACAAGACGTTGCCTGCGCCGGTGGACTCCAGAAACCGGGCCAAAAAGCCCAGCACATAGACGCCGTTGGTTTGCTGGGCCACACCCACATTCAGGCCAGTGGCGGGCAGCACCGCGCCCGAGGCGCCGCCGGTGGCCAGGTTGATGATGTTTTTGCCGGCCGCGCCAAAGTTGGTGCCCAAGAGGCCAATCTTGCTGTCGCCGTTGTTGCCCAAGGCGCCCTGCCATTGCACGCCAAATTCGGCGGCGCGGTCGGCGCTCACTTCGGCAATCAGGCTTTCCACATAGACCTGCGCCCGGCGTGCGTCCAAGCGCTCAATCACCTCGCGCAACTGGCGGTACTGCGGGTCGGGCGCGGTGATGATGAGCGAGTTGGTGGCCGTGTCGGCCTGCACCTGGCCGCCTGAAGTGGCTGCTTGTGCGCCTGCCGCGCCTGGCGCAGCGCTCCCGCTTGGCGCACTCGGTGCGGGGTTGACGGCAGCGCCGCTGAGCGCCGCGCGCAAGGTGGCCGCGAGCTTGGTGGCGTCGGCATTTTTCAGGTAGACCACGTGCAGGTTGCCCAGGTCGCCATTGCTTTTGCTCGAAGGCTGGTCGAGCTTTTCTACCAACGATTTGACCAGCGCCACACGCGCCGGGTTGGCTGCGCGCACGATCAGCGTGTTGCTGCGTGACTCGGCAATCACCGTGGTCTTAAACCCCGTGTCTGCCGCGCCGGCCGCTGCGCCCGTGGTGGTGGCGCTGGCGTCGATGAGTTTGAGGATGAGCGGCGCCAGGTCCACGGCAATCGCGTTTTTGAGCTCAATCACCTCGACCTCGGTGGCGTTGGACACGTCCATGGCGGCAATGATGCGGGCGATGCGCCGCAGGTTGTCGGCGTAGTCGGTAATCACCAGCGAGTTGTTGCCGGGGTTGGCGTTGATGGTGTTGTTGGGGCTGATCAAGGGGCGCAGCACCGCCACCAGGTTGGTGGCTGACTCAAAATTGAGCCTAAAGATCTGCGTCACGATCTGTCCGCCGGTGGCGCCCTTGGGCGCGCTGTCGTTGGTTTCCACCGCGCCGCTTTGCAGCTTGGCATCGGCCTCGGGCACGACCTTGAACAGCCCGGCCGATTCGACCATCGTAAAACCCTGCAAACGCAGGCTGGTCAAAAACTGCGCCATGGCCGTCGAGCGGTTGACGGGCTTCTCGGTGACCAGAGTGAGCTTGCCTTTGACGCGGGGATCCACCACCACGTTCATTCCGTACAGCAGGCCGATAGTGCGCGCCACGGACTCGATCTCCGCATCGGTAAAGTTCAGCGTAATGGGGTCGCCCGGCTTGGGCGCGCTGGTGCTGGGCAGCGGTGCGGCTGGGGCGTTTTGCGCCAGCGCTACCGGCGCCCAAGCGCCAGTAGCACCCGCCAGCACGGTGGCCGCAAGCAGGGCACCCAGGCGCGTGCGCGCCGGGCTTGGAGCCGTGGGAGAAATGCGCGTTGGTGTCATAGAAGTTCAACCCACTTTGATGATGGAGCGCGCGCCCTCGCGCCGTCCGATGATGTTCAAGAGATTGGACAGTGCCTCTTGGCGCTTGGGCGCGGCACTGGCCTCGCCTTCAAAGCGCAAGCGTCCGTCCGTCCATTGGCCGCTGCCACGCAATTGCAGGCTGCCTTGCGTGGTGCTCAGATTCAAGCGCGGCGTGTCGCCGCCATCCACCACAAAGCGGTAGCTGCCCATGGGCCGCAGCGTAGACAGGCGCGAGGCCACGTCAACCGCGTCCACCTGCAACTGGCCTTGCAGCGCCAGCCGCCCATGCACCCACTGCGCGCCAAAGCCCTGGCTGGACAAGGCCAGCTGGCCTTCGGCGCGGATGGTGTTCCAGGGCGTGCCCAGACCGGTGAGCAGCAGCGCGGGCCACTGCGAGCGCTGGTCTTGCACGCGCATTTGCACGCCGCCCCAGCGCGGCAGCACATCCAGCGCCAAGGGGGATTGCATGCAGCAGTCGGCAAACACCGAGACTTGCAACTGGCCCCAGCCCGGCTGCACGCGCCAAGCCAGGCGCCCGGGCAGGGTGCTGCTGTCGCTGCTGCCAGGGCCGCCGGTCAGGGTGAGCTGGGTTGAGCCATTCCACACCGTGCCGCGCGCGTCTTGCAGCAGCACTTGGCCGCCACTGGCGGCCTGCACGCCGCCTGCCAGCCAGACCGCCGGGGCAAACAGCACGGTAGCCAGCAGCAAACCCAGCGCCGCGCCAGAAAACGCCCAGCCCCAGGGCGTGCGGGCGGGGGCAAATGTGGAGGTGCGGGCCATCGGTTGCGGGCAATCAGGGCGCAGCGGTGCCAGAGACTTGCAGCACGATGCGGCCCTTCCAAAGCCCTTGGCTCTGGGTCAGGTGCAGCTCTAGTGGGCGGGCGCGGGCGTTCAGGCGCGCCTCGGTCAACCATTGCGCCAGGGCGTCGGCGCTGCTGCCCTCAAGCGTGACAGTGGCGCGGTCGCCGGTGAGCGACATGCGCGCTGTGGCGCCCAGTGTGGGCAAGGCGGCTTCGAGCAGGCTTTTGCTGTCTTGGGTTTGCGCCGCAGGCTGGGCTTGCAGCACTTGCGCCTGGGCTTGGAGCTGCAGCATGTCTTGCAACTGCGCGCGCAATTGCGGGCCCTGGATTTGGGCGGTGCGCAGCGTGCCAAGGGCTGGGCGCAGGGCCACAAACCAGACCAGGGCCAGCGCCAGCAGCACCAGCGCGCCGCGCACCAGGCGCTGTTCGCGCGGGCTCATCTGTGCCCAGCGCGTTTGCACCGGGGCGATGGCAGCGCGCACCGTGGTTTGGATATTGGTGCTCATGGGGCACCCCGCAGCGTCAGGTCTGTGCCGGTGGCGATCAATGTGTAGCCCTGGGCCTTGAGGGCCTGGGTGGCTTCAACCAGCGCAGGCCCGGCCAGGGCCACTCCGTGCAGGTGCAGTTCGCCATTGGCAAAGTCGATGCCGCTGGGTGCGGGTGCGGCGGGTGCGGCGTGCGCCCAAGCGCCCAGCAGGGTTTCAAAATCACGCATGCCCAGCGCCCCGGTGTTTTGCTGCAGGGCGGCCACCGCGCGCTGCATTTGCACCGGCGCGTCCACCACCACTTGCGTTGCTGGAAAGGTGCCGGTCAGCACGGTGTCAATGGCCTTGCGCTGCGCTTGCAATGCGGCGCGTTCGGCCCCGGCGCGCACATTCAGGCCCAGCAGGTTGACCGCGATCAGCGCCAGCAGGCTCC
>CANGHQ010000076.1 GCA_947453585.1 Burkholderiales bacterium
CGCACCACGGCTGCGACCAGCAAACCATCGAGGCGCGGGCCTATGCGGTGGCGCGGGCGTTTAACCCCTTGCTGGTGAATACGGTGGTGGGCTTTATCGGGCCCGAGTATTTGTACAACGGCAAGCAAATCATCCGCGCTGGCCTGGAAGACCACTTTTGCGGCAAGCTGCTGGGCGTGCCCATGGGCTGCGACGTTTGCTACACCAACCACGCCGAGGCCGACTCGGACGACATGGACGCGTTGCTCACACTGCTGGGCGCGGCTGGCTGCAACTTCATCATGGGCGTGCCGGGCGCGGACGACATCATGCTCAACTACCAAAGCACGTCTTTCCATGATGCGCTGGTCATGCGCCAAACCCTGGGCCTGCGCGCCGCGCCCGAGTTTGAGGCCTGGCTGCAGCAGATGGAAATCTTTGAAGGCGGCACGGGCTCGCGCCTCTTGCCCGATATGCCCACGCGTTTTGCAAATACCTTGCAGCGATTGGACGCGGCATGAGCACGCAGCCTGTAGACATCACGTCTACGCCGGGCGGTTCCGCGCCCGATGGTTCGGCTCATGTAGCCTCGGCCCCGCACCTGCCCGCCCTCGTCACCCCCGCGCCCTGGAGCACGCTCAAACGCTTTACCGACGCGCGCATTGCACTCGGGCGCGCCGGCCACAGCCTGCCCACGGCGGCGCATCTTGATTTTCAGCTGGCCCACGCCCAGGCACGCGACGCGGTGCATCTGCCCTTTGACGCTGCGGGCTTGGCGGCAGAACTAGAGCGCGCGGGCTTGCCCACGCTGCGTCTGTACAGTGCCGCCACTGACCGCAACACTTATTTGCAGCGCCCCGACTTGGGCCGGCGCCTGAGCGCGCCCTCGCTGCAGGCTTTGGCCCACCACATCGCCCAGGCGCGGGTCGCCGTACCTTACGACTTGGCGGTGGTGTTGGCAGACGGTTTGTCTGCCCTGGCAGTGCACCAAAACGCGGTGCCGCTGATTGCCGCGCTGCGCGAGCGGCTTGAATCGGACACGCAGGCGCCGTGGCGGCTGGCGCCCGTGGCCTTGGTGGAGCAGGGGCGGGTGGCCGTGGGCGACGAAGTGGGCCAGGCCCTGGGCGCGCGGGCGGTGGTGGTGCTCATTGGCGAACGACCCGGCCTGAGTTCGCCCGACAGCATGGGCATCTACCTGAGCTGGTCGCCCCAAGTGGGCCTCTCAGACGCGCAGCGCAACTGCATCTCTAATGTGCGCCCCGCCGGGTTAAGTGTGGAAGCCGCCGCCGACAAACTGCATTACCTGCTGCGTCGGGCCCGTGCCTTGGGCCTTAGCGGCGTGGCCCTGAAGGACGAATCGGCGATCGACGGCGCACGCGGGCTTGAAGGCAGCGCGCCCCAGCTGGGTGGGAACATCTGGAAGGGCTAGTGGTCGGGGCGGCCCAAAGGCCGAACGGCGCCACAGCGTTGCCGCCCAGCGCCTCAGGGGCTGACAACAATTTCGTTTTTCACCGCCTTGACGCCCTTTACGCCACGGGCCAAGTTTTCGGCGGTATTGCGCTCCGTGGTGCTTTTGGCAAAGCCCGACAGCAGCACCGTGCCCTTGAGTGTTTCCACGCTGATGGCCATGCCCGTCACAGTCTTATCCTCAAAAAAGCGCGACTTGATGTTGGCCGTGATGGCCGCGTCGTCAATGTAGGCGCCCATGGTTTCCTGGTCGCGCGTTACGGCGCAGCCTGTGGCAGCCAACAAGGCCAGGGCGGCGATTCCGGCGAAAAAGTGTTTGCGTGTTTGCATGGAATTCTCCATATGAGAAAGTGGAGGGTTTGCGGTGCTCCACGAGTGGCGGCACTGTCCCCAAATCCCCTCAAGACTAGTTGGTTTTGTTCTTGGGCAGCGTGCGCTGGCGCATGGTCTGGGTAATTAACAGATTTGCGAATTTCGTGATCTGGCGCCTTGTGCGCACCCCAACGGCCCGGTTCAATAGCGCAACAGATGTTGTGGTTTGTCGCCAAGGCCTCAGGGGCTTTCACTGGCAAACCCAGCGAAACCCGGCACGCCACAAAGCAAAAAAAGGGGAGCACACGCCATGACCGCCACACACCACGTCAGCACCGTTGGGCCCGTGGTTCCGCCACCGTTTTTGGGGCAACGGCCGGGGCAGTTCCATACCGAGCCGTTTTTGGAGGAGCCCGTGGAGATTGAGGTCGATGGCGTCACGCTGTCCGGCGACCTGGTGCTGCCTGCGCAAGCGCAGGGCTTGGTGGTGTTTGCCCACGGCAGCGGCAGCAGCCGCCACAGTCCGCGCAACCGCTGGGTGGCGCAGGGCATGCAGGCCTTGGGCCAGGGCACGTTTTTGTTTGATTTGCTTACCAAGCGCGAAGAGCTGGCCGACGCACAAGACGGCCACCTGCGTTTCAACATCGCTTTCTTGGCCCGACGCCTGGTGGCCGTGAGCCGCTGGCTGGCCGGCGCACCGCGCACATGCCGCCTTGGCTTGGGCCTCTTTGGCGCCAGCACGGGCGCAGCCGCTGCCTTGGTGGCCGCCGCCGAGTTGGGCGCGCGCGTGCAGGCCGTGGTCAGCCGGGGCGGGCGCCCAGATCTGGCCGCCGACGCCGTATCGGCGGTGGTTTCGCCCACCTTGCTGATCGTGGGCGGCCAAGACACGCATGTGCTGCGCCTGAACCAGCAGGTACTGGCCCAGCTGCACTGCGAAAAAGAGCTTTTGGTGGTGCAAGGCGCCACCCACCTTTTTGAAGAAACTGGCGCGCTGGAAGCGGTGGCCCAGCACGCCAGCGCCTGGTTTGGCCAGCACCTCAAACCCACCCTGGCGCACGCCGCCGACCACTGATGCAAGGAGCCCCACCATGAAATTCGCCTTTGAAAACCGCGTTGCCGCAGGCAAGGCCTTGGCCGATCTGCTGCGCCACCACACGCACGACCCCAATCTTTTGGTGCTGGCATTGCCCCGGGGCGGGGTGCCGGTGGCCTTTGAAGTGGCGCAGGCCCTGGGCGCCGAACTCGATGTGATGGTGGTGCGCAAGCTTGGCGTGCCCGAGCAAGAAGAACTGGCCTTTGGCGCCATTGCCAGCGGCGGCGTGCAAGTGCTCAATGACGATGTGGTGGCCGAGCTTGAAATGACCCAGGAAGACATGGCGCCCGTGGTGGCCCGCCAGCGCCATGAGCTGCTGCGCCGCGAGCGCCTGTACCGCAGTGGCCGCCCAGCGCCCAACGTGGCCGGGCGCACCGTCATTTTGGTGGACGACGGCATTGCCACGGGCGCCACCATGCGCGCAGCCATCCACGCCCTGTGCGAGCGCCATGTGGGGCGCCTGGTAGTGGCCGTGCCAGTGGCTGCGCTAGCAACGGCAAGAAAGCTGGAGCCCGAGGTGGACGAATGGGTGGCCGCTCTCACGCCCACGCATTTTTGGGGCGTGGCCCGCTGGTACTACGACTTCTCGCAAACCACCGACCAGGAAGTGATTGCGCTCCTGCAACGCGCGGCGCACATTGACCAACCCTTGGCCCACTTGCGTAACGCGATTGCACACGCGACCAAGGCCGCCGCCCCAGGCAGTACAGGCGCACGCCCCCAATGAGCGAACTGACCCAACTGCTGCGCGCCGCCTCTCATCCGCTAACCGGTGGCGCGCGCGACTATGACCCCTTGATGCGCGTGGTTGGCAACGCGCGCCTGGTGTTGCTGGGCGAGGCCACGCATGGCACGCACGAGTTCTACCGCGCCCGCGCGCAAATTACCCAGCGGCTGATTAACGAGAAAGGCTTTTGCGCCGTGCTGGCCGAGGCCGACTGGCCGGACGCCTGGCGCGTCAACCGCTATATGCAAGGCGCACCCGACGACGCCGATGCGGTGGACGCGCTGGCGGGCTTTGCGCGTTTTCCGCAGTGGATGTGGCGCAATGCCGATGTGCTCGACTTTGTAGGCTGGCTGCGCAGCCACAACGACCGCCAGGGTGCGGCCCGACGCAAGGTCGGCTTTTATGGGCTAGACCTGTACAGCCTGCACGCGTCTATGGAGGCGGTCATCGCCTATCTGGACAAGACCGACCCGCCTGCGGCCCAGCGCGCGCGCCAGCACTACGCCTGCTTTGACCCGTTCGAGGGCCACGTGCAGTCGTATGGCTTGGCCGCCGGTCTGGGGCTGCAACCCTCATGCGAGGACGCGGTGGTGCGCGTGCTGACCGAAATGCGCCAGCGTGCATTCGAACACCAGCGTGGGAACGGCCATGCTGCCTCTGACGCTGCATCAGACGCCGCCTTTAGCGCCGCCCAAAACGCCACCGTGGTCAAAAACGCCGAGCAGTACTACCGCAACATGTTTAGCTCCAAAGCGTCGTCCTGGAACCTGCGTGACCAGCACATGATGGACGCGCTGCTGGCGCTTATGGGCCACCTTGACCAGGCCGCCAGCCCGGCCAAGGTGGTGGTCTGGGCCCACAACTCGCACCTGGGAGACGCCAGCGCCACGGCCATGCATGCGCGCGGCGAGTTCAATCTGGGGCAGTTGGTGCGCGAGCGTTTTGGGCGCGAGGCCTTGCTCGTGGGCTTTAGCACCCACCACGGCACGGTGACTGCCGCCTCTGACTGGGACGGTCCGGCCGAGCGCAAAGCGGTGCGCCCGGCTTTGCCGGAGAGCTACGAAGCCCAGTTCCATGCCGCTGGCCTAGGCGACTTTCTGATCGACTTCACTCGCCATCCCCAGCTTGCGCTGGCCCTGGACAATGCGCGGCTCGAACGTGCCATTGGCGTGATTTACCGCCCCAAGACCGAGCGCAGCAGCCACTATTTCAGCGCCCATTTGCCACGCCAGTTTGACGCGGTGCTGCATTTTGACGAAACCCGTGCCGTGGAGCCCCTAGAGCGCGTGGTGCCCCACGACGCCGAGGTGCAAGAAACCTACCCCTCGGGCCTTTGACTTGGCGCTGGCGGCCTAGCCTGCAACCGCCCGGTTGCGGCCCTGCGCTTGGGCGCTGGCCAGACAGGTGTGGGCCCGCAGCAGCAGGCCGTCCGGGTTGGGCGAATCCTGGGCGTGGGCCGTGGCTACACCAATGCTGATGGACACGCAGCCATAGGGTGAGTCTTGGTGGGGCAGCGCCAGGCGCAGCACTTCTTGGCACAAGTAGTTGGCAATCGAGAGAATGCCATGGGCGTCCGTGTCGGGCGCCAGCAGCACAAAGGCGCCGCCGCTGTAGCGCGCAATCAGGTCGCCGCTGCGCATCACACCCGTTTCCAGCACGCGGGCAAGTTGGCGCAGGCAGGCGTCGCCACTTTCGTGGCCGTAGCGGGTGTTGAATTCGGTAAACCAGTCAATGTCAATGATGGCAACGGAAAGCGCTTGGCGCGAGCGTGCGGCGCGCCCCCATTCCACCTTGAGTCCGTCGTCAAAGCGGTGGCGGTTGGCCACGCCGGTCAGGCCGTCCTGGGCGCTGAGCGCCTCAATTTGCTGCACGGCTAGGTGCAGCTCGTGGGTGCGCTGCGAAACTTTGGATTCGAGGGCGATTTCGGTGGTCTGGAGTTTTTCCAGCGCACCGCGCTGGCTGGCAATTTGCGCCTGCTGTGCTGCGGTGGCCCGGTCTGCCTGCGCGCGCTGGCGGGCCGCCAGCCACCAGGCACCTGCCACCAGTGCCCCGGCAAAGAGCATTTGCGCTGCGGGCAGCGACAGCGGCCCGTCCGGGGGCAGGGCGCCTGGGGTCAGCACAGATTCTTGCAAAGCCCAGGCGCCACCACCGGCCAGCGCCACATGGAGCAAATACATTTTTTGGCCGGTCTGCAAAAACCGCTGCAGTTGCAGCACGACCACCGTGGCCACCACGCCGCCAAACCAGGCCGACGCAGACCCCGCGCTTGCGCTGTTTGCGGTTTGGCTGTACGCGGGTGGCAGAAAGCAAAACATGCAGACCACGCGGGCCTGGCAGGCCACGCGCGTTGCGGCGCAGCGAGCAAGCCGCAAGGCGACGGTAGCGCTTAAGGAACGGTCAAACCACATTGTTGTTTAAACAAAAGCGAACGATTGCCAAGTTTAACCATTGCTGGCCTTGCATGGCCAGCGCCATCAAGGTGGCGGGCTGCGCCGCGCTACAGCGAAATGTTAAAGTCGCCTCCAATTAACGAAAGCACACCTTGGCAACTCCCAACTACGGTTACGAAAAGCGTCAAAAAGAACTGGCCAAGAAGCGCAAGAAGGAAGACAAGCTCAAGAGCAAGAGCGAGCGCAAGGGCCCAGGAGAAGAAGACGCTTCGGTAGAAGGCCAAGACGCACCTACCGCTGGCGACTCAAGCCAGCCCGGCCCCGAAGCTGCCGCCCCTGGCGCTTGAGCCCCAAGGCTGTTTCATTAGCCCGGACCTATAGGCTCCGCTTGGCGCGAATCAGGCGCCGAGCATTGAGCCCGCGAGCACTTGCATGCTGGCCACCGATCGGTCAGCTGGCGCTAGCGTCTTGGCTTGCGCAAACTGCACAAAGTTGCGCTCCATGGACTGCAGGTAAACCGGGTCATAGTGCGCGACCAGCAAGTCTTGCACCACCGGGCGCAGATCGCCCTGGCGCACCAAAGCCTTCCAGGCCTCAATCACCACCTTGCCGCGCTGCGCGGTCAGCGCGTCCAGGCGGTTGCAAAACTGCTCTGGGTTGGCGGTGAAATAGGCGTAATCCTCCAGCAGCAGCTCCACACGTTGTTCTAGTGACAGGTCAACCACGCTGCACGGGCTGTTGCGCATGGATTCCACCAGCGCCGGGTGAATGGCCACATTGCCCACTTTTTTGCTTTCACTTTCCACAAACACCACGCGCGCTGGGTCAAACTGGCGCAATTGTTCCCACACCAGGGTGTCAAAACGCTTTTGCGTAGGCTGGGCGATGCCGGGCAGGGCGCCTAGCACCGAACTGCGGTGGCGGGCCAGGTCTTCCAGGTCCAAGACCTGGGCGCCCGCGCTGCGCAGGGCCTGCAAGAGCCGGGTTTTGCCCGAGCCGGTGGTGCCGCAAATTACCTGAAACTGCAGCCGCGCAGCGCACACTTCCATATCTAGCAGCATGGCCGCACGAAAAGCCTTGTAGCCGCCTTCCACCAGCGTCATCCGAAAGCCGATTTGGTCCAGCACCAGCGACAAAGAGCCGCTGCGCTTGCCGCCGCGCCAGCAATAGGCCAGCGGCGCCCAGTCGCGCGGTTTGTCCAGCACATGGGCTTCGATGTGGGTGGAGATGTTGCGCGCCGCCAGCGCTGCGCCGCGCTTTTTGGCCTCAAACGCGTTGACCTGCTTGTACAGCGTGCCTATGCTTTTGCGCTCTTCGTCGTGCAACGTGGGCCAGTTCACGGCGCCGGGTAGGTGGTCTTCGGCGTATTCGCCTTCGCTGCGGGCGTCGATCAAGGTGTCAAATTCGCCATAGCGGGCGATCACGTCGCTCGCGCTTATCAGGGTCAGGCTCATGCAATCATTTTCGAAAGGGTGGGCCAGACGTTGTCGAGCAGGGTGGGGTGGGCGGCTTCCAGCGGGTGAATGCGGTCGCTTTGGAACAAGGTGTCAGCCTGCGGCACATCGGCCACGCCTTTAAGAAAGAAGGGCACCAGTGCCACGCCTTTGGCTTTGGCCACGCTGGCGTACATGGCGGCAAATTGGGCGCCGTATTCGGGGCCGTAGTTGGGCGGCACTTGCATGCCCAGCAGCAGCACCCGGGCACGCACGCCCAGGCAGGCTTGCACCATGGCTTGCAGGTTTTCTTGGCTGGTTTTGAGC
>CANGHQ010000077.1 GCA_947453585.1 Burkholderiales bacterium
GGCATGACCGGCCACTCGCTGGTGCCCATGTCCGCGCGCGCCGCAGGTACGAGCTACGAAGACCTGTGCCTGCAGATTCTGGCGCTGGCCGCGCTTGACAGCAGCCCGCACCACCGGAGCACGCCATGAACCGCGCAGAAGCACCGGCTCTGGATCTGCGCTTGATGAACGCTGGCGCGGTGCTCCTGTTAGCGGTATTTTTGGGCTCGGTGGCACTGGCGGCGACGCGTTGGGTGTCCAACCGGTCGGCGTTTGCGCTGCAAGGCATTACGGTGCAGGGCGATGTGGGCCACGCCAATGTGCCCACGGTGCGCGCCCATGTGGTGTCGCGCGTGGCGGGCTCATTTTTCAGCATAGACCTGGCCAAGACCCGCAGCGTGTTGGAGACCATGCCCTGGGTGCGCCACGCGGTAGTGCACCGCGACTTTCCCAACCGCCTGCGCGTGCAATTGCAAGAGCACCAGGTGGCGGCCTACTGGGGCGACGCCAACGAGCCGCGCCTGCTCAATACCTTTGGCGAAGTGTTTGACGCCAACGTGGGCGAGGTCGAGATCGACGACCTGCCGCGTCTGAACGGCCCCCTTGGCCAAAGCGCTGCCGTTCTGGCCGCCTACCGGGCGCTGTCCCCCCAGTTTGCCGCAATGGACCTGACGATTGAAAACCTGGAACTCACCAGCCAGGGCAGCTGGCGCGTGGGCCTGAGCGGCGGCGCAAGCATTGAAGTGGGCCGGGGCGATCTGGACGAAGTCCAGGCCCGCACCCGCCATTTCCTGAAGACTCTGACGCGCGTGTTGGCACGCTACCAGCGCCCGGTCGGCGCGCTGGAATCTGCCGACTTGCGCCACGAAAACGGTTACGCCATTCGGCTGCGCGGCATCAGCACCCTCGCCGCCGTGGCACCCACCCATTGAAGATTAACGAAGCAGGTACGCAATATGGCCCGTGAATACAAAGACTTAGTTGTCGGTCTGGACATCGGCACCGCCAAAGTGATGGCTGTGGTCGCAGAGGTGCTGCCCGGCGGCACCCTGCGCCTGGCCGGTTTTGGCTCGGCGCCCAGCAACGGCCTCAAGCGCGGCGTGGTGGTCAACATCGACGCCACCGTGCACAGCATCCAGCAGGCGCTCAAAGAGGCCGAGCTGATGGCCGACTGCAAAATCACCCGCGTCTACACCGGCATTACCGGCAGCCACATCCGCGGCATCAATTCCAGCGGCATGGTGGCCATCAAGGACCGCGAAGTCACCCAGGCCGACGTGACCCGCGTGGTGGAAACCGCCAAGGCGATCCACATTTCCAGCGACCAGCGCCTGCTGCTGGTCGAGCCGCAAGAGTTCATCATTGACGGCCAGGACGTCAAAGAACCCATCGGCATGAGCGGCATGCGCCTGGAGGCCAAGGTGCACATCGTGACCGGGGCGCAGAGCGCGGCCGAGAACATCATCAAATGCGTGCGCCGCTGCGGTCTGGAGGTCGAGCAGCTCATGCTCAACCCGTTGGCGTCAAGCC
The DNA here is from genome assembly GCA_947453585.1 of Burkholderiales bacterium. GTDB lineage: Bacteria > Pseudomonadota > Gammaproteobacteria > Burkholderiales > Burkholderiaceae_C > Allorhodoferax. The sequence goes on from CANGHQ010000077.1 coordinate 1,510, forward strand.
TGTCGGTGCTGACCGAAGACGAGCGCGAACTCGGCGTGGCGCTGGTGGACATTGGCGCGGGCACGACCGACATCGCCATCTTTACCAACGGCGCTATCCGCCACACCGCCGTGATCCCAATTGCTGGCGACCTGATCACCAGCGACATCGCCATGGCGCTGCGCACGCCGACCAAGGACGCCGAAGAGATCAAGGTCGAAAGCGGCCACGCCAAGCAGGTGCTGGTAGACCCCGATGTGCAGGTCGAAGTGCCCGGCCTGGGCGACCGCAGCCCGCGCATGCTGAGCCGCCAGGCGCTGGCCGGTGTGATCGAGCCGCGCATCGAAGAAATCTTCACCCTCGTCAACCAGGTGATGCGCGAATCGGGCTTTGAAGAAGTGCTCTCCAGCGGAATCGTTTTGACCGGCGGCAGCTGCGTCATGCCCGGCATGGTCGAGCTCGGCGAAGACATCTTCCTCAAGCCGGTGCGCCGCGGTATTCCGCTGTATTCCAACGCGCTGGCCGACATGGTGGCGCAGCCCCGTGCGGCGGTGGTGATGGGCTTCCTGGAAGAAGCCCGCATTGCCCGCATGCGCGGCATCAAAGTGGCGCAAAAAGGGGGCTCGGTGAAGAGCGCTTTTGGCCAGATCCGTGACTTCTTTGCTGGGAACTTCTAAATGCATCAAATTACTCACTTTGAAGCGCGAAATTCGTTCGCATTCGCGGCACAATCCCTGTGGCGCGCGCGTGCCGGGCCGCCTAAGCGAAGTTCCTCTTTTCTGATACCGCTTTTTTCATTTTCCGTTTGCAAAACTACTAGGAGCTCCGCATGTCCATCGAACTAATTGAAGACGAATCTTTCAACCAAGGCACCCTGATCAAGGTGATCGGCGTTGGTGGCGGCGGCGGTAACGCGGTCGAGTACATGATCCAGTCTTCAGTGACCGGTGTCGAGTTCATTTGCGCCAACACGGACGCACAAGCCCTGAACCGCAGCAGCGCGCACCGCCGCATCCAGCTCGGCGAGAGCGGCCTGGGTGCCGGCAGCCGCCCTGACAAGGGCCGCATGTCCGCCGAGCAGGCCGAGGCCGACATCCGCATCGCCATTGAAGGCGCCAATATGCTCTTCATCACCGCCGGCATGGGCGGGGGCACCGGAACCGGTGCTGCCCCCATCATCGCCAAAGTGGCCAAGGAAATGGGCATTCTGACGGTGGGCGTGGTGACCAAGCCCTTCGAGTTTGAAGGCGGCCCCCGCATGAAAAATGCCGACGCTGGCCTGGCCGAGTTGGAAGCCAATGTCGACTCGTTGATCGTGGTGCTGAACGAAAAACTGCTCGAAGTGCTGGGCGACGACATCAGCCAAGACGAGGCCTTTGCCTACGCCAACGACGTGCTGAAAAACGCCGTGGGCGGCATTGCCGAAATCATCAACGTGCCTGGCCACGTGAACGTCGACTTTGAAGACGTGCGCACCGTCATGAGCGAGCCCGGCAAAGCCATGATGGGTACCGCCCTGGCCAAAGGCCCGGACCGCGCCCGCATCGCCGCCGAACAGGCCGTGGCCTGCCCGCTGCTCGAAGGCATTGATCTGTCGGGCGCCAAGGGCGTGCTGGTGCTGATCACGGCCGCCAAAGGCTCGCTCAAACTGAGCGAATCCAAGCTGGCCATGAACACCATCCGCGCCTACGCTTCTTCTGAAGCCCATGTGATTTACGGCACCGCCTACGACGACAACCTGGGCGACCAGGTGCGCGTCACCGTGGTGGCCACCGGTTTGGGCCGCCAAGGCACGCACCGCCGCACCGCCCCTCCGCTGCAAGTGCTGCGTACCGGCACCGACAACGTGCCCTTCAACGTGCCCACACTCAACAGCCCGATCGGCGCATCCAATGGCCAGCGCGGCAGCAGCACCGGCCCCATGGCATCCATGGGTGGCATGGGCGGCGGCACCAACATGGGCGCCAGCAGCGCACCGCAAGCCGACTACGGCAGCATGAGCACCCCGGCCGTCTGGCGCGGCACCCGCACGTCGGCAGCGCAAAAAGTGGATGCGCTGTCGAGCGGCGGCATGGACGACTACGAAATCCCTGCCTTCTTGCGCAAGCAAGCTGATTAAGAAGTAATTCACTGGCCCTTCGGGGCCAGTGCTACTTTTACAATCAGCCGGTGCTCAAACAAAGAACCCTCAAATCCATCACCCGGGCCGTCGGCGTCGGGCTGCACAGCGGTCAGCGGGTGGAGATCACCTTGCGGCCAGCCGCGCCCAACACCGGCATCGTGTTTCGGCGGGTCGATTTGCCCCATCCGGTGGACATTGCGGTGTCTACCGATGCGGTGACGGACACGCGCCTGGCGTCCACCTTGTCGGCCGGTGGAGCCAAAGTACACACGGTGGAACACCTGATGTCGGCTTGCGCCGGGCTGGGCGTAGACAACATGGTGGTGGACATTACCGCTGAAGAGGTGCCCATCCTGGACGGTTCGGCCGCTTCTTTTGTGTTTTTGCTGCAAAGCGCGGGCATCGAGCTGCAAAACGCGCCGCGCCGCTTCATCCGCGTAAAGGCGCCCATTACCGTGCGCGAAGGCGCTCCGGGCAACGAGAAATGGGCCACCTTAGAGCCTTTTCACGGATTCAAGCTGACGTTTGAAATTGACTTCAACCACCCGGCGGTCGATTCCACCGGCCAGCGCGTGGAGTTTGACCTGAGCGTGGACTCATATGCCAGTGACATTGCACGCGCCCGCACCTTTGGCTTTACCAAAGACGTGGAAATGATGCGCGCCAATGGCCTCGCCCTGGGTGGCGGCTTGGACAACGCCATCGTGATGGACGACTACAAGGTGCTCAACGCCGACGGTCTGCGCTATGACGACGAGTTCGTCAAACACAAGATTCTTGACGCCATGGGCGACCTCTACATCGTGGGCATGCCGCTCTTGGCCCACTACCGCGCGCACCGCTCGGGCCACGCGCTCAACAACCTGTTGTTGCGCCAGCTCCAGGCCCAGCCCGAGGCCTGGGAAGTGGTCACTTTTGAGGAAGAACGCAAGGCCCCCGCCGGCTTTGCGCAACTCGCGCCACAGTGGTAGGGCGCGGCCCAGCCCGCCTTTAATCCCTTAGCGGCTGCGCCCCGCCCGGTAGCTGCCGTCACCACCGCCCAGGCCGTCGGCCTTGGCGATGCGCGCCATCGCAGAGCCCGCGTGGGCATGGGTGATGGCCAAGCCCAGGCCGTCAGCGGCGTCTGGCCCGGGCAAACCGGGCAGCGCCAGCAGGCGGCGCACCATTTCTTGTATCTGGGTTTTGTCCGCGCGGCCGTAGCCCACTACCGCTTGCTTCATTTGCAAGGCGGTGTATTCGGCCACTGCCAAGTTGGCGTGTACCAGCGCCGTGACCAGGGCGCCGCGCGCCTGGCCCAGCAGCAAGGTGGACTGCGGGTTGACGTTCACAAACACGATTTCAATCGACGCGCAGTCGGGCTGGTAGCGCTCTATCACCTCGCCCACGCCGTCAAACAGCACTTTGAGGCGTGCGGGCAGCGCCTTGGTGTCCAGGTGGTGGGTGGTGATGGTGCCGCTGGCCACGTAGCGCAGGGTCGCGCCCTCTTGGTCAATCACGCCAAAGCCGGTGGTGCGCAAGCCCGGGTCGATGCCCAAAATTCTCATGGTGCTGCTCCGGGCAAGCGGGCGTCGCCCATGCGCGCCACGATCACCTGGGCGCGCGCGCTCAGGTATTCGGAGTTGGGCAGCTTCTCGAAATAGCGCGGCCGGGGCAGCATGACCACCAAGCGCGCCGCTTCATAGGGCGTGAGCTGCGCTGCACTTTTGCGAAAGTAATGCTGGGCGGCGGCCTCGGCGCCAAACACGCCCTCGCCCCATTCCACGCTGTTGAGGTAAATCTCCAAAATGCGCTGCTTGCCCAGCAGCTTTTCCAGCAGCAAGGTCAGCACCAGTTCCTGGCTTTTGCGCAGCAAGGTGCGTTCGCCCGAGAGAAACAGGTTTTTGGCCAGCTGCTGGGTAATGGTGGAGCCGCCCACCACCTTGGGCGCGCGGGCGTTTTTGGCTGCGTTGGCCGCATTTTGGGCAGCGCGCTGGGCGGCCCGGTCTTCGGCCTTGGCGTTTTTGGCCCAGGCTTTTTCCAGCGCCACCCAGTCCAGGCCGTCGTGGCTGCTAAAGCTGTCGTCCTCGGACGCAATCACCGCGCGCTTGAGGTGCACGCTGATTTGGTCGTAATCGCGCCACTGCTGGCGCCAGCGCAAGCTTCCCGTGGCCTGCACCCGCTGCCAGGCTTGTGAGCGCTCAAAGGCGGTGGACTGCGGGTCCAGCCACAGCATGCAGGCAATGCGCAGCACAAAAAACAGCTGCAGCGCCACCACCGCGCAGGCCAGCAAGGCCAAAAAGCGCAGTGCAGATCGCATGCTGGGGCTCTTCATGGCGGCACCATCGCTTTGGTCTGCAAGGTGGCGTCCTGGGTAAAGGTAAAGCGCGACACCACCACCAACTGGTCCACGGTCTTGCGCATGTCGGCGGTAAAGGCGCCAAAGGGCCCGGACTTGCGGGCGATTTCCTGGGCGCGGCGGTCCAGGTCCGGGTTGCCCGAGGCCTTGGCCACTTCGGCGTCCAGCACCACACCGCGGTGGTCTACGGTGATCACCATGGTGAGGCTGCCGTAGAGTTTTTGGCCGCCTTTTTCTGGAAAGTGCGCGGTGCCGCGCGCCTCAATAGCCTGGCGCATGGCGTCGTAGTACAGGGCGTAGCTGGCCTCTTTGACTGCGGGGCTCAGAAAACGTTTGCGCGGGCGGGCGTTCTCGGCGTTGATGCGGTTTTCAATCTTGGCCAGCAGCTTGAGCATTTCGCGCCGCTTTTTTTCTTGTTCAGCCCGCTCTTGGGGCGAGTTGCTGCTGCGGTTTTGGGCTTCAGTCAGGGCGGCGAGCTGCTGTTTGACGCGGTTGAGCAAGAGGTTTTGTTGCTGCTGCAGGTTTTGGCGGGTGGCCGTGGCAGCGGCCTCGACCAGATCGCCTTCTTGCGACAGGGGCGCGTTGGCCGTCATGCTGCTGGCCATGCCGTCGGCCGCCTCGCCGCCGCCTGCCAGCGAGGCTTGCGCCACGGCCTGGGCGTCTTCGGGCGGTATTTCGCTGCGCGCGTTGACCAGCACGACCTCCATTGCGCTGTCGGCAAACAGGCGGTCAAAGTCCTTGGGGCTGACAAAGCGCACCGTCAGCACGGCTGCGTGCAGCACCAGCGACACCAGCAAAGCGCGCTGCAAGAGGCTGGCGCGCAGCCACCATCGCGTCAAAGTGTGCTGCACCGCCTGCCTCCGGCCCTAGCTGGCGTCGCCCTGCGGGGCCTCGTTGATATCGACCGCAATGGCAATCGGGCCGGCGGCTTCGTCTTCGTCCTCGGGCGCTTCATCGGCTTCCTGCGCTTGCTCGGCGCCGTCAGGCGTGGGCGCGTCCAGGCGCTCCACCACCGTGCCGTGGATGTCCAGGGTGATCAGGTCCATTTCGCCCAAACGCACCCGCACACGGGCGCCACGCGGCAGGCCTTGAGCGCCCATCACTGGCAGCACCAGCGGCAGTTCGTCCGCGCGCACCATGTTTTCCTTGAACACGCTGCACACCAGCTCTAGCACCGCGTTTTGCTGCAGGTACTTGAGCGTCCAAAAGCGCTCCATGGCGCCCTGGTAGCCGTTGTAGGCGCTGTAGGCGGCGTCAAAGCTGGAAATGATGGAAAACAGCGCTGCGTCCTTGGGCTTGAAGGGCGCGGCCAGCGCCGCCGTGCTGCCATGGCGGGCGCAGGCAATGATTTGCCACTGGTTGACCATGTCGGTGTAGCGGCGCAAGGGCGAGGTGCTCCAAGCGTAGCTTTTAACGCCAATGCCGGCGTGTGGCAGCGCCTTGGTGCCCATGCGCACCTTGACGCCGGGTGCCAGCGAAGCCTGGCTGCGGTAAATGGCGGGCACGCCGAGTTCGGCCATCCAATTGCCCCAGGTGCTGTTGGCCAAAATCATGGCCTCGGCCACGATCAGGTCCAGCGGCGCGCCGCGTTGGCGGGTGGTGATTACCACTTGCTCATCGCCCTGTGGCTCGGCGCCGCTGCCGCCTACCAACTTGAAGTTGTAGTCCGGGCGGTTAAAGGTCTCGGGCTTGCCGCGCACCACTTCGCGCTTGGCCTTGAGGTCGCGCGCCA
>CANGHQ010000078.1 GCA_947453585.1 Burkholderiales bacterium
GCAATTCCCAGTTGCGGTTGTCGGTGCTGGCCACGGTGCCGGTGCGCAAAATACTCTTTAAAGCGCCGCCCTTGAGGCCCGTCACGTCGGCCACCGATTGCTCCAGCGCCACCTGAATTTCGGCCAGCGCAGGAATCGGCACCCACAGCGGCAGTTCTTCGTCGAGCACATGGTCTTCGCGCACATAGCCGTGGGCCAGCACATAGTCGCCCAGTTGCTGGGTGTTGCGCAGGCCGGCGCAGTGGCCCAGCATGATCCAGGCGTGGGGCCGCAGCACGGCGATGTGGTCGGTGATGTTCTTGGCGTTCGCCGGCCCCACGCCAATGTTGACCATGGTGATGCCGCTGCGGTCTGCGCGCACCAGGTGGTAACCGGGCATTTGCGGCAAACGAATGCCCCCACGGTCGCTCACTGCGTGTGCTCCCTGCCCCCCGAGGGGGCCGTCCTGCGCCTTGGGGCGGCCCGGCGGCGCAGGTTCGGCGCGGTAGGTGATCAAGTTGCCCGGTTCAACAAAAGCCACATATTCACTGGCTGGGTCCGCCATGGCGGCACGCCCCAGAGCGATGAACTCGTCGATATAAAACTGGTAGTTGGTAAACAGCACAAAGTTCTGAAAGTGCTCTGGCAGCGTGCCGGTGTAGTGGCGCAGGCGGTGCAGCGAATAGTCCACGCGCGGCGCGGTAAACAGCGACAGCGGTTGCGGCTCGCCCGCGCGCGGCTCGTGCGTGCCGTTGGCGATGCCGTCGTCCATGGCGGCCAGGTCGGGCAGGTCAAACACGTCGCGCATGCGGGCGCGCCGGGTGGCGTCCATGGTGCCTTCGATGTGGTCGCTCTCGGCAAACGAAAAATGCACGGGAATAGGCTGCGTGCTGGTGCCAATTTCAAGCTCTACGCCATGGTTTTGCAGCAGCAGCTGAAACTGCTTGCGGTAATAACTGGCAAACAGATCGGGCCGGGTGAGCGTGGTCTCAAAACGGCCGGGGCCTTCGACAAAGCCATAGCTCAGGCCCGCGCCCTCAGGCCCGCCTTTGCGCGACACGGTTTCGGTCTGCAAGCGCACCAGCGGGTAGCAGGCGCGCACGTGACTGTCCATCTCGGTGCCCGCCACAAAACCCTGCATGGCCTGGCGCAGGTGGGCGATGCTGCCCTCATAAATGCGCATGACCTGGTCCAGCGCGGCGTCGGCGTCGCTAAAGCGCATGGGCGCGATAAAGGGGGGCAGGTGCGGGCGAGGGAGGGTCATGGTGGCATTGTGCCTTGGGGAAATAGCAACCTAAAACGCGTTCAGTGGGGGGCAATTCGCCAGGAACGCTACAATTTACAAATCGAAAATTCAAAATTGGATTTGCAATGATCCCGCGCAATGCATCCGAAACACTGGTCCGCTTGTCAAAAGGCTTCCCTATTTTGGCCATCACCGGGCCGCGCCAGGCGGGAAAAACCACCTTGGCCAGGCTGGTGTTCAATGAAAAGCCGTACGTCTCGTTGGAGAACCCCGATGAGCGTGAATTTGCGCAAAACGATCCAAAACGCTTTTTAGCCCGATTCCCAGAGGGCGCAGTTCTGGATGAGGTTCAGCGCTGCCCCCAATTGTTGTCGTGGCTGCAGGGTTGGGTGGACGAGCGGGGCCAGATGGGCGATTTTGTGCTGACTGGTTCGGCGCAGTTCGACTTGCTTGCGGGCATCACACAATCCCTGGCAGGCCGCGTCGGACGGGTAGAACTATTGCCCTTGAGCGTGACTGAACTGACCGCCGCCGACCAGTTGCCCGAATCCATGGGCCACATGGTCTTCAAAGGCGGCTACCCCGCTTTGTATGACCGGCAAGTCAGCCCGCAAGATTGGTTTGGCAACTACATCGCCACCTATGTAGAGCGCGATGTCCGCCAGGTCATCGCCGTGCGCGACCTGGGGCAGTTTCAGACCTTCGTCAAAATGTGCGCCGCCCGAACCGGCCAATTGCTCAACCTGGCGTCACTGGGGGCCGATTGTGGCATCAGCGCCGTCACCGCCCGGCAGTGGCTTAGCGTGCTGGAGAGCAGCTACATCGTCACCCTGCTGCGCCCGCACCACCGCAATTTTGGCAAGCGCTTGGTCAAAACACCCAAGCTGTATTTTCTGGATGCCGGACTTGCCGCTTGGCTGCTGGGCATCCGCAACCCAGAAACCCTGGAGACCCATGCTGCGCGCGGCGCACTGTTCGAAACCTGGGTGGTCAGCGAACTCTACAAACAGCGGCTCAATGCCGGGCACCCGCTCGACCTGTACTTCTGGCGCGACAGCACCGGCAATGAGCTCGACCTCATCATCGAGACCGCCGCAGGCCTGAAACCGGTGGAAATCAAGTCTGGCAGCACCTACGCCTCAGACTGGACGGACGGACTCAAAAAGTGGCAGGCACTTGCCGGGGCCGAAAGTCTCAAACCGGCCCTGGTGTACGGCGGTGCGCAGAGTTATGAGCGCGAGGGGGTGGATGTTTGGGGGTGGAAAGACGTGGCTTTATGCGACGTTTGACGAGCACTTGCTAGCCATGGTTTTTGTCGACAGTTAAACCCGCTCCACCACCACCGCAATCCCCTGTCCCACGCCAATGCACATGGTGCACAGCGCGTAGCGCCCGCCGGTGCGGTGCAGCTGGTTGATGGCGGTGGTTACCAGGCGGGCGCCGCTGGCGCCCAAAGGGTGGCCCAAGGCGATGGCGCCGCCGTTGGGGTTGACGCGGGCGTCGTCGTCTGCCAGACCCAGGTCGCGCATTACGGCCAGGCCTTGGGCTGCGAAGGCTTCGTTGAGTTCGATCACGTCCATGTGCGCCAGCGTCAGGCCTGTTTGTGCCAGCACCTTGCGCGTGGCCGGGGCCGGGCCAAAGCCCATGATGCGCGGCGCCAGGCCCGCTGTGGCCATGCCCACCACGCGGGCGCGTGGGGTCAAGCCGTATTGGGTGACGGCGTTGTTGCTTGCCAACAGCAGCGCGCAGGCGCCGTCGTTCACGCCCGAGGCGTTGCCAGCGGTTACGCTGCCGCCCGGCGTGACGATGCCTTTGAGTTTGGCCAGCGCGTCCAGCGTGGTGCTGCGCGGGTGTTCGTCTTGGGTCACCAGCAGCGGGTCGCCCTTGCGCTGGGCGATCGATACGGGGGTGATTTCGGCGTCAAAACTGCCGTCTTGTTGGGCGCGCAGCGCATTGGTTTGCGAGCGCAGCGCCATGCGGTCTTGGGCTTCGCGCTCAATGCCAAATTGCTGCGCCACGTTCTCGGCGGTCTCGGGCATCGAATCGACGCCGTACTGCGCTTTCATGAGTGGGTTGACAAAGCGCCAACCGATGGTGGTGTCATACACCGCGTTGCTGCGGCTAAAGGCCGCGTCCGCCTTGGGCATCACAAAAGGCGCGCGGCTCATGCTTTCTACGCCACCGGCAATCATCAGGTTCGCCTCGCCGCTCCTGATGGCACGCGCCGCGCTGCCCACTGCGTCCAGGCTGGAGCCGCACAGGCGGTTGATGGTGGCGCCGGGCACCTCTTGCGGCAGGCCGGCCAAAAGCGCGGCCATGCGGGCCACGTTGCGGTTGTCTTCACCGGCCTGGTTGGCGCAGCCCAGCAGCACGTCGTCTATCGCCGCCCAGTCCACCTGCGGGTTGCGCGCCATCAGCGCCCGAATCGGAATGGCCGCCAGGTCGTCCGCCCGCACCGACGACAAAGCGCCGCCGTAGCGGCCAAAAGGGGTGCGGATCGCGTCGCAAATATAGGCGTGGTTCATGGCAAAACGGCTTTCTTCCAATGTTTTTCAAAGTGGGCCAGGGCGCGCACGCCCCAGGCAATATTAGGTGCTGCCCAAGGCCGCGCAGGCCTGCTGGCGCAGCCAAGGGCTGACGCGGTAGCGCTCGCCCCGGTACTCGGCGTCCAGTGCGTTCAGCACGTCGATCACGCCTTGGGCGCTCCAGGCGGCCAGCCAGTCAAAGGGTCCGGCGGGGTAGTTGACGCCCAGCTTCATGGCCTGGTTGGCGCCTTCTGCGGTGCACACGCCTTGTTGCACCGCGTCGGCGGCCTCGTTGATCAGCATGGCCACGGTGCGGGCCACCACCAGCGCGCTTTGGTCCGCCACTTGCTGCGGCTGGTAGCCCAGCGCGCTGAGCCAACTTTGCGCTTCGGCAGCGCAGGCGGCACTGGCGCGCACGGATGGTGCCCAGGCCAGCACGCGCGAGCCCTCGGGCGCAAAGGCCAGGTCAAACACCGCTACGTTCGCGCCCAGGCTGGACGCGGTGCGGCCATCGGTCTGGCGCAGTTGCAGCGTAGGGGTGGACAGGCCAATCCAGTCGCTGTTGCGCACATGGCTAAACGCCACGCCGGCCGCCGTCAAATGCTTGCCCCACGCATCCATGCGCGCGCCGCTGCCGTGCAGTTGCACGCCGCTGCGCGCGGGCGCCTCGGCGGTTTGCGCGGTTGCCAACTGCGGCTTGGCCGCGCCTTCGGCGTAGTCGTAAATGCCGCGGCCGGACTTGCGCCCCAGCAAGCCGCCGTCCACCAGCTCGCGCTGCAAGAGCGAAGGCATATAGCGCTTGTCAAAAAAGTTGGCCTGGTAGACCGACTGCGTCACCGCAAAATTGGTGTCATGGCCAATCAGGTCCAACAGCTCGCACGGGCCCATGCGAAAGCCAATGGCTTTGAGGCAAGCGTCCAGCACCACGGGGCTGGTGCATTGTTCTTGCAGCAGCGCCAGTGCCTCGGCGTAATAGGGCCGCGCAATGCGGTTGACGATAAAGCCCGGCGTGGAGCGCGCATGCACCGCCACCTTGCCCCAGCTTTGGGCCAGAGCAAACACGTCGGCGGCAATCTGCGGCGCTGTGTGCAGGCCCGAGACCACTTCGACCAGCTTCATGAGCGGCACCGGGTTGAAAAAGTGCATGCCCACCAAGCGCTCGGGGTGCCGCAGGCCTTGGGCCATGGCAGTAATTGAGATGGACGAGGTGTTGCTGGCAAACACGCAGTCCGCACCCACGATGCCTTCGAGCTGCAGCCACAAGGCGCGCTTGGCCTCGACCTGTTCCACGATGGCTTCCACCACCAGCGTGCTGCTGGCTGCGTCTTGCAAACTGGCCGCCGGCGTAATGCGTGCCAGCAGGCCCGCCACATCGTCGGCTTGCATCTTGCCTTTGGCCACCAGGGCGCCCAGGCTGGCGTGCAGCTTGTCGAGCGCGCTTTGGGCGGCGCCTTCGCGCATGTCATACAGCCACACCGGGTGCCCGGCTTGCGCGGCCACTTGCGCAATACCGGCGCCCATGATGCCCGCGCCCACCACCAGCACGCTGGTCTTTTGCAGGCCGCTCATGGCGCAGGTGCCCAAGGGGCGGGGCGTTTGTCAAAAAAGGCGGCAAAGCCTGCGCGTGCCTCGGGGGTGGCGCGCACCCGGCTGATGGTTTGCGCGGTGAGTTCGCGTGTGGCTTCGTCCATGGCGCCTGGGGTGAGTTGGGAGAAAAGTTGTTTGATCTCGCGCTGCGCGCCCGGGGCGGCGGCCAGCAGTTCAGATACGCGCGCGTCTACGGCGGCGTCGAGCTGTTCGGGCGCAGCCAGTTCGTGCACCATGCCCATGGCCAGCGCTTGCGCCGCGCCAATGCGGGTGGCAGTCAACGCCAAAAACTGCGCTTGGCGCTTGCCCACGGCAGCCACCAGGTAGGGCGAAATCACGGCCGGCAAAATTCCAAAACGCGCTTCACTCACCGAGAACGCCGCATTGTCGGCAGCAATCGCAATATCGCAAGCGCAGCACAAGCCCACGCCGCCGCCCAGGGCGCTGCCCTGGATGCGTGCCACGGTGGGCTTGGCGCAGCTTTGAATGCGCGCGAGCATGGCGGCAAAACGCCGCGCGTCGGCCAGGTTCCATTCTTGGCTGGCGGTGCTGGAGCGCTGCATCCATTTCAGATCAGCGCCAGCGCTGAAGTGCCGGCCTTCGCCTGCCAGCACGATCACGCGCACGCGCTCGTCTTGTGCGGCATGTGCAAAAGCGGCGTCCAGCTCGGCGATCATTGCCTCGTCAAAGGCATTGAACACGCTCGGGCGCGCCATGGTGATTTGCGCCACGCCGGGGCGCGGGTGGCTGATTTGCAAAGTGCTGGGCAGGTTGGCGGGGGCGTTCATCAATAGGTTTCCAGGTGCAAGCGGCCGTGTTGCTGCAGGTCGGCGGCCACGCTGGCCCAGTCCAGACCGGCGTTTTGCGCCACTTCGCGCAGGGCCAGCACCACGCCTTCTTCCATGCTTTTGAGGCCGCAGACGTAGAAAAAACAGTCCGGGTCGGCCAGCAGCGGCGCCACGTCGGCGGCGCGCTCGCGGATCAGGTCTTGCACATAGCGCTTGGGCTGGCCGCTGGCGCGCGAGAAGGCAAAGTTGCTGTCAATAAAGTCTTTGGGCAAGTTTTGCAGGGGCCCGAAATAAGGCAGTTCTTCTTGGGTGCGGGCCCCAAAGAACAACATGAGTCGTCCACCATCAAACTTGCCCGAGGCGCGCAACCTGCGGCGCCATTCCGTCATGGCGCGCATGGGCGCGCTGCCGGTGCCGGTGCAAATCATCACGATCTTGGAGCGAGGGTGGTTGGGCATCAAAAACGAGTTGCCAAACGGGCCGATCACGTCCACCGTGTCGCCCACGGCCAAGTCGCACATGAAGTTGGAAGCCACGCCACGCACCGGGTTGCCGTGGCTGTCCTCCAGCACGCGCTTTACGGTGAGTGACAGGTTGTTATAGCCAGGACGCTCGCCGTTGCGCGGGCTGGATATCGAATATTGGCGCGCATGGTGGGCGCGGCCGTTGGCGTCTGCGCCGGGCGGCAACACACCAATGGATTGGCCCTCTAGCACCGGGAAAGGCATCTTGCCAAAGTCCAGCACGATGTGGTGGGTGTCGTAGTCGCGGCCCACGGCCGTGACGCGCACATTGCCACTCACGGTCGCGCGAATGCTTTTTTGCGCGGCCTTGGGGCCATAAAGCTGGGTGTAAGCGTGTGCCGCCGACCAGGGCGGCAGCGTGGCGCCGACCGCCGGGCTGGCCGCAGGCGCTGCGGTGGCCATGGCGTTGGGTGCGGCTGCGGTTTGCGTATCCGCCACGGTGACCGTTGCGCCTTCGTCGGCCACCCCTTGCTCGGGTGGCAGTTCGGCGGGCAGCTCGTCCCACAGCAGTTGCACGTCCGGGCTGTAGGCCTGGCTGCGCAGCATGGTGCGCCAGTTGTCAATCGATCCGGTGGGGCAGGGGCCAATGCAGGCCATGCACGAGTTGCATTTTTCTGCGTCCACCACGTAATTGCGCGAATCGTGGGTGATGGCGGCCACCGGGCAGATGGCCTCGCAAGTGTTGCAGCGGATGCAGATCTCGGGGTCGATGAGATGCTGCTGTATCAGTTCAGACGGCTGCGTGGTCACTTGGAGGCTCCTGTTTTTCTGAAGGCTGGCTTAGTTAAAGCGCACGTAGTCGAAATCGACGCTTTGGCGGTTGATGCCCATCACAGGGGGGGCAATCCAGTTGGCAAATTTGCCTGGTTCTACCACGCGGCCCATCAGGCTGGCCACAAATGCGCGGTCACCGCCCGAGGGCAGCCAGTGGTCCACTTGCGCGTTCCACTCGGCTTGCGAAACCACGCGGCCGTCGGGTGAC
>CANGHQ010000079.1 GCA_947453585.1 Burkholderiales bacterium
ACATAGGCCGTGGCTTGCGCAAACAGATCGCTGTTTTCGGCCTGGTTTTCTTCATTACGATTGGTCAGCACCTTTTGTCCTAGCGCGGCCGTACCGGCCTGGCGCAGCTCGCGAGAGCGGTCAAACTCATAACCAGCCACCCAGTCCATGCGGGTATCAGCGAGCGTGGAGCGTTCGTTGTATTGCAGGCCCACGCCGTAGTAGCTGCGGTTGAGGCCCGTCCAGGCGCCATTGGCATTGATGCCAGTGGTGCCCACTTGGTATTGCAGGTTTTCGCGCGTGCCATAGTAGGCGCGGCTGGTAACAAAGCGGTCTTTGTCAATGGTGTAAACCGCCGAGCCGCCAAGCTGATTTTGCGAAATCGTCTTGCGTACGCCAAAGTCTGCCGCCGTCTTGGTGCCGGTCGAGTTCCTGCCCTGCTGCTGCGGGTTGGCCGCCCATTGCGCCGCCGTCAAGCCCAGCGGGTCTTGCGCCAGCGGCATGTCAAACTGGTTGAACACCAGGTTGACGCGCGTCTGGTCGTTGGTATTGAAGTCAAGTTTGCCGTTGAACTGTTTGCGTTCGGTGCGACTGTTGTCGCGGTAGCCGTCGATGGTGAAAGTGCTGTAGTCGGCCACCAGGCCATAGTCGCCCACGGTGTCAGAGAACTGGTAGTCAGCGCGGTGCAAGCCGTAGTCGCCCACGTAATACTGGTAGTCCACCAGCGGCACCTTTGAAGCTGGTTTGGTAAACGCCTGGATCACGCCGCCTGAGGCGTTGCCATAGAGCTGCGCCAGCGGCCCGCGCAAGACTTCAATGCGGTCCATGGAGGTCAGGCTGACCGACGAGCCCTGGCCCTGGCCGTCGGGCGTGGAGGCCGGAATACCGTCAATGAGCAGGCGAATGCCGCGAATGCCAAAGGCCGCGCGCGCGCCAAAACCGCGAATCGAGAGCTGCAAATCCTGCGCGTAGTTGCTGCGGTCCAAGATGGTCAGGCCCGGCACCCGCACCAACGACTCCGACAGGTTGACTTGGGGTCCGCCATTTTGGATCGTCTCGCGCCCGACGGACTGGATCGCGGCGGGCGCGTCAAAGCTCCGGGCCTGCGCGCGGGAAGCGCTCACCACCACTTCGTCCAGCGTCTGGGCAAAGCCCGGCGCCAGCAGGCCGGCGAAAAGTGCAATGGCTGCAGCCGCTTGGGGGGTGTGCTTGAAAGGTGAGGTCATACGGGTCTAGCGAAGAAGGTGGCAAAGGTGAATGGAACGAAGGGAACGAATGGCGTAAGAGTCGCGCGCTCGGCAATGCCAGCTCAGCCGTGTGTGTTTAGTTAATTAAACAAAGCCCCAGCTCACGGTGCTTCCACCGTAATTTTGACGGCGCTGTACCAAGCCGCCAAGTGGGAAATTTCCGCATCTGTCAGCGGCTTCGCGATCATGTTCATGACCTCATTCTGCCGTTTGCCGCTGCGGTAATTTCGCAGCTGCTCGTTGAGGTAAATGGCTTGCTGCCCCGCCAGGTTGGGGGCATTGGGCAGTGTGGCCTGTCCGGTGGGTCCGTGGCACAGGGCACACGCGACTTCTGCTTTGGCCCGGCCCTCGGCAACATCGTTGGCGTGGGCGCTGAATGCAGCGCAAGCCAGCACGGCAATAATAATTTTGTTCATAGTGGAACTGTAGAAAAAAAAGGGGCCCCCGAAAGGGCCCCGGTGCGAATCCGCGTACGGGCACCAAGGCCCGTACCGCTGCTCCGAATTACATGCCGGTGTAGCTGATGCGATAGATCGCGCCAGCGTAGTCGTCCGACACCAGGATGGAGCCGTCTGGCAGGTTGGCCACGTCCACAGGGCGAGCCAAGGCGCGACCAGTTTTCTTGTCCAAGAAGCCGTCTGCAAACACTTCAGCGGGGCCTGCGTTGCCATCGGCCTTGATTGGCACGAAGTTGATCAGGTAGCCGCTAGGTGTGGTGCGGTTCCATGAACCGTGGGACGCCACAAAAACGCCGCTTTGGTACTTCGCAGGGAAGGCCTTGCCGGTGTAATGGGTCAGGCCCAATTGCGCTTGGTGGGCGGGGAACTCCACTTGCGGGAAGATCGCGCCTGCGGGCTCTTTCATGTCCTTCAGGTCTTCTGCAGCAGGAGAACCTGCCACCTTGAAGTGACCGTTGTAATAAGGGAAGCCGAAGTGTTCGCCAGCCTTGGTGAGTTTGTTCAACTCGCCTGGTGGGATGTCGTCACCCAAACCGTCCACCTGGTTGTCGGTGGTCCAGATGTCACCCTTTGGCCCGATCGTGATGCCGGCTGGGTTGCGCATGCCTTTGGAATACACGGTACGGCCGGATCCGTCCAGACCGTTAAAGCGCAGAACGCCACCAATGCCCAAGCCTTCGAACAAGGCGACCTTGTCTGCGGGCTGCACGTTGTAAGGCTGGCCCATGGTCACAAAAATCTTGCCGTCTTTGTCCACCTTGCAAACGCGACCGGTGTGGTTGAACGATTGCTCTTCGACCGGGATCAGCTTGCCTTCAGGAACGACCACGCCCACAGCCACGTCCGGGCCTTCGTAGAAGTATTCAGCAGCGGGGAAGTGCAGGATGCGGTTGGATTCGGCAACGACCAAGAAGCCGTCGGCAGTGAAGCAAACGCCGTTGGGGTTGCTGAATTTGATGGACGGTGCAAACACTTTGACTTCGGTCGCTGCGTCGCCGTTGTTGCGGTTGGTCACCGCATAGACGTTGGTCTTGCGCGTGCCGACAAACAGCATGTTGGTCGAGGGAGCGACCGCCATGTAGCGGGCGTCAGGCACCACGGCGTACAAGTCGATCTTGAAGCCTTCGGGCAGCTTGACCTTTTTCAGGTTGGCGCGGATGGCGTCTGCATTCTTTCCTTCCTGGGGGATAGAAGGAATGTTCATGTTGGTGGCGGTGTTGCCCATGCGCTGCAGGGTCGACAAATTGGCGTCTTGTGCAAAGGCCGAAGCCGCACTGAGCGCTGCTACAGCGACAGCAAGTGATGTGAGTCTGGTGATTTTCACGGTGTTCCTCTTTAATTGATTAAAAGCAGTGTTGGTATGCCCTCAGCAAGGGCAATCATTTGCCCTAGGCCTCAGTCAATGTAGTGACGCGGGAACGCTCGAAGAATGGGGTAAACCCCTAAATCAGGAGGTAATTGCCAAAAATGGCCGTCTATTTTTTCACTGCAAAATCAAAAAAAATTCACACCGGGTGGCGGCACTGCCTCGGCGCTACGCCACCCTTTAAGACCCGGACAGCGTTAGGCGCGGGCGGGCACCCACTGGCCCAGCGCAAACACCGAATTGGGTGCGCTGGGGCGGTCCAGGCTTGTGGCGGGCTTTTTCAGGACGCCTTTGTTGCTGGGTTTTCGCTCTTGCACCGCAAAGCCCTTGGCGCGCTGCTCCAGGGCCAGACTGCGCAGGCTGATGGTTTGCATGTGCGCCATTAGCGCCGTGTGCAACTGTTCCCATAGCGCCTGTGTCATGTCGGTGGGGCTGCCTGCCGACGCATCGTCTTCTTGCGGGCCGGGGGTGCTGCCTTCAATGGCGGTGACGATATCGGCCACCGAGATGGTGTCGCCTCGGAAACCCAGGGTGTAGCCGCCGCCGGGCCCGCGCGTGCTTTCCACCAGGCCGTGCTGGCGCAGCTTGGCAAACACCTGCTCCAGGTAAGACAGCGAAATGCCGTGGCGCAGCGCCAGCTCGCTCAGCGGCACCGGGCTGTGGCGCTGGCGCAGGGCCAGGTCAATCATGGCGTTGATGGCAAAACGGCCCCGGGTACTTAGTCGCATGTTCATCTCCTTCAAAAATCACAAATAGGGGCGCCAAGTGCGAAGCGCCGTGGCTCACCCCTAAGAACTGCGAATGTAAAAGCGTTTATTCTTCGCGTAAATTCGTATTTGCAAGAATTTAACTTCGAATAAACCGAAGTGTTTGTTCGCCACCCCACCTACAGCACGACTCGCCGCCATGAACTTCAAACATTTGCACTATTTCTGGGTGACTGCCAAGGCCGGCGGTGTGATGCGCGCGGGCGCGCAGTTGCACACCACGCCGCAAACCCTGTCCGGGCAAATCCGCCTGCTTGAAGAAGACCTGGGCCGCAAGCTGTTCCAAAAAAGCGGCCGCACCATGGAACTGACCGAGGCCGGCCGGCTGGCGCTGGGCTACGCCGACCAGATATTTACCCTGGGCGGTGAGCTGGAAACCGCCGTGCGCCAGGCCCACGGCGGCCAGCCGGTGCTGGAGTTTCGGGTCGGGGTGGCAGACGCGGTCAACAAATCGGTGGCCTACCGCCTGCTCGAACCCGCGCTGGGCCTGGAGGTGCCGGTGCGCATGGTGGCCAGTGAGGGCAAGTTTCCTGAGCTGCTGTCGCAATTGGCGCTGAACCGCCTGGACTTGGTGATCGCCGACGAACCCATGTCGCGGCGCATCAATGTGCGTGCCTTCAACCATCCGCTGGGGCGCAGCACCATGGCGTTTTTTGCCACGCCGGAATTGGCCGCGCAGTTGCAGGGCCCGTTTCCCGAATGCCTGAACGCCATGCCGATGTTGATTGCGGGCGCCCAGGCCTCGGTGCGCCAGCAGTTGGAGGCCTGGCTCACGCGCCACAGCATTGCGCCGCGCATCGTGGGCGAGTTTGACGATGGCGCCTTGATGACCGCCTTTGGCCGCCAAGGCCGGGGCGTGTTCATGGTGCCTAGCGTGATGGAAGCAGAAACCATGGCGCAATACGGCGTGCAATGCGTGGGGCGCAGCGACGAGCTGGTGGACGAGTTTTTCGCCGTTTCGGTGGAGCGGCGCATCACCCACCCCTGCGTGGTGGCCATTACGGACGCCGCGCGCGGCCAGTTGTTTGGTTAATTGCTGCGAAATACACCAAAAAACACGGTAATTTCGCCCTTTTGCACCAATGGCAAGCCATCCCGGTGAAAATGCAAGCCAATGTGTGCGCTCCGTTGACCCAAGGTTTTTCATGAAATTTTTCCCCCTCCCCAAGCAGATCGCCTTTCTGGCGGCTTTGACAATGGCCTTGTGCCAATACAGCGCCAGCGCGCAGGCGCAGCCCAGCGGTTTGCCGCTGTGGGAAGTGGGTGGCTTTGCCGGCTCGCTCTCGACGCCCGCTTACCCCGCCTCAGCCGAGCGCCTGTCCCGCAACCTGGTCTTGCCCTACTTTATTTACCGGGGCGAGCGCCTGAGCGTGGACCGCGACGGCATTGACGCGCGCCTGCGCCTGTCGCCTGACTATGAGCTCGACCTGGGCGTGAGTGGCTCTTTTCCTGCGTCGTCCAACGACATCGCGGTGCGCCAGGGCATGCCCGACCTGGGCACATTGCTCGAATTTGGCCCGCGCCTGAAGGTAAAACTGCCCAGCCCGGGGCCCGGTCTGCGCCTGGGGCTCGATTTGCCGCTGCGCGAAGTGTTTGAGGTGAGCGGCGGCACGCGGGGCCAGGGCTTGGTGTTCGAGCCCACGCTGGCCTTGGACATGGACAACGTGGGTGGCGGTTGGAGCCTGACGGCCAAGGCGGGCTTGACCTGGGGCGACCAGCGGGTCAACCAGTATTTTTACGGCGTGGCCCCGGCTTATGCCACAGCGCTGCGCCCCGCGTTTGAGGCGCAGTCCGGATTGATGAGCGCACGGGCCAGCCTGGGTGCCAGCAAGAGCCTGAGCCCCGATGTGCGGGTGTTTGGCTACGCCCGCATGGACTATTTCGGCCTGAGCGCCAATACCGCCAGCCCGTTGCACCTGCAAAACAGCAGCCCCTCACTGGGCTTGGGCCTGACCTGGACGCTGGGGCGCTCAGAAGCTCGCGTCGGCGAGTAAGGCCCGGCGCTTGCCAGCGCCCGCCCCGCCCGCCCGCAGCGTGCGGCGCCCTGCTTTTCTTTTCCGCCTTTTTTCTCTTTTCCGTTAGTGCGTGTCGGTTGGGGGACTGGTGCTGGCCGCCTAGCGCCGGATACTCGGGGCGTGCACCTACTTATTTCTGGCCCGCGCCCATGAGCGACCCGCGCTCCGCTTCTGCCTTCTCCGCGCCACGTTTGGCGCTGTGGCTGCGCCACGCGCGCATGCGGGGGCACTTGATGCCCGAGGTGTGGCGCGGCATGTTCTGGGTGGCATTGAGCGGCGTGGCGTTTACCTTGCTCAACACCCTGGTGCGCGCCATCACGCTGACCATTGATCCGTTTGAGGCGCAGTTTTTGCGCTACCTTTTTAGCGTGGTCATCATGCTGCCGCTGCTGTTGCGCCAAGGCTGGCGCAGCTACTGGCCCAGCAATATGTCGGGTCAGTTGTGGCGCGGCGCGGTGCACACGCTGGGGCTGATGTTCTGGTTTACCGCGCTGCCGCACCTGGGGCTGGCCGACACTACGGCCATCGGCTTTACCGGGCCGATCTTCATCATGCTGGGCGCGTCCTGGTTTTTGGGCGAAACCATGCGCACCGACCGTTGGGTGGCCGCACTCTTTGGTTTTGCCGGGGTGCTGGTGGTGATTGCGCCCAAACTCACCGGCCAGGGCGGCTGGTACCCGCTCATCATGCTGGCCTCGTCGCCGATCTTTGCGGCTTCGTTTTTGATGACCAAGAGCCTGACCCGCACCGAGTCGCCCGGCGTTATCGTGCTGTGGCAGGCGTTGTCGGTCACGGTGCTGAGCCTGCCCCTGGGGCTGATGCACTGGACCACGCCCACGCCCTGGCAGTGGCTGGGTTTTGTGGCGGCCGGGCTGATGGGGGCGCTGGGCCATTACCTGCTCACGCGCGGCTTTCGTGCCACCGACATTTCGGCCACCCAGTCGCTGCGCTTTTTGGACCTGGTGTGGGCCGCGCTGATGGGCTGGCTGGTGTTTGCCGATGTGCCCAGCCACACCACGTTGCTGGGCGCCTTGGTGATTTTGGCGTCCACCGTGTGGATTGCGCGGCGCGAACACCGGCGTGAGGCGCCGCCCGCAATCTTGCCCTGAACCGCTGGCGCTGGTTGCCGCTGCGGCGCTCGGGCCAGCGCCCTTAAGGCGCGCGCTGCTCCAAGCGCAAGCCTACGGCGCTGCGGGCCGGAAAGCCTTTCCAGTAGCTGTGGTCGGGCTTGGGGCTGCCGTCTTTTTCCAGCGACATCTTGCCGTCTTTGGCGTATTCCACCAGGTTCAGGTAGCCGTCCATGGCGGCGTCCTGCTTGAGGAATTTGCCAAGAAAGGCGGTGGCAAAGTGCTGGGCGACGTTGTTCATGCGCACGTTGTCCCACACCGCGTCGCTGTAATGTTCGGCAGGCACAAAGTCGAGCGTTTTCACGGGCGTCCAGGTTTCTTGGGGCGGGGGCATGGGGGCGCCAGCGTTGTGGTTGGCGTTCTCATAGGTCAGCAGGTAGCGCGGGGCGTTGACCGCGCCTTCAAACAGGTTGCGCACGCCGGGTGCATAGCCCGACACATCGTCTGCGCTGCCGGCCACAAACAGCACCGGCGTTTTGATGCCGGCCAGGCCCGCCGCGTCCCAAAAGCCAGCGTTCCAGCCCCAGGGCGCAAACGCAATGGCCGCCTTGATGCGCGTATCCATGCTGGCCGCGTGCGCCGGGTTGCCCGCCTGGCGCTGCGCCAGCGCGCCATTGGGCGTGCCC
>CANGHQ010000080.1 GCA_947453585.1 Burkholderiales bacterium
ATGCCAGCGGCGCCCAGCCGGTAGACGCGCCCCTGCCAAGTCTGCAAACCATTGCGCCCTATGCCGAAGTAGGCGGCCTGGACGCCGAACTGGCCGGCGCGCTGGCGCAACTGCTGCACGCGCTGCAGCACTGGTGGACGGTGGCCAGCACCAGCGCCATGCCCCAAGAATGGGTGGCGCACTGCCAAACCCTGCTCGCCGACCTGGTGCAAGCCGACACCGAAGCCGACCGCCTGGCCTTGGCCGCGCTGCAAGACGGCCTGCAGGCCTGGCAGCGCGCCTGCGAGCAAGCAGGGTTTGACCAAAGCGTGCCGCTGGCCGTGGTGCGCGTAGCCTGGCTGCAGGCGCTGGAGCTGCCCCAGGCCAAGCAGCGCTTTCGGGCCGGAGGCATTACCTTTTGTACGCTCATGCCCATGCGCGCCATTCCGTTTGAAGTGGTGTGCCTGCTGGGCATGAACGACGGCGACTACCCCCGGCGCAGCACGCACAGCGACTTTGACCTGATGGCCCTGCCCGGCGCGGCCCGCCCCGGCGACCGCTCGCGGCGCGACGACGACCGCCAGCTCATGCTCGAGTCGCTGCTCTCAGCGCGCCGCCTGCTGTATGTCAGTTGGAGCGGGCGCAATGTGCGCGACAACGCCGAACAACCCGCCTCGGTGCTGGTGGCCCAGTTGCGGGACTACCTGCGCGCAGGCTGGGGCGACGCGGTGGTTAGCAGCCGCACCACGCAACACCCGCTGCAGCCCTTTAGCCGCCGCTACTTTGAAACAGGCAGCCCCTTGTTCACCTACGCCCGCGAGTGGCGCGCCATGCACCAGACCAGCGCCGCCGCTGCACAGTCAGAACAGGGCCTGCCCGCGTTTGTGCCCAACCCCCATGTGCCGCTCACGCTGGTGCAGCTCACCCAGTTTTTGCGCAAACCGGCCAAGGCTTTTTTTCGGCAGCGCCTGCTGGTGTCCTTTGGCGAAGAAGAGACCGACACGCTGGACGACGAGCGCTTTGCCATCGGCGGCTTAGACCAGTACAAAGTAGTGCAAGACCTGCTGCAAAGCGCCACCGCCGCGCCCAGTGCCGCAGCAGCAGCCGACCAAGTGCAACGCGCGCTGGGCCAGCTGCGTCTGGCGGGCGCCTTGCCCTTGCGCGGCTTGGGCGACCTGGAACAGCAAAAATTGCAAGGTAGCGTTGCCGCCACGCTGCAAGCCTGGCACGAAGCGCAGGCGCGCTTTCCGCACAGCGCACAGCGCCAGCCGCTGCGCCTGCAGTTAGGCGATGTGGTGCTGGAAGACTGGGTGGACGGACTGCGCCAAGGCCCGCCCGATGCCGAGGGCAACACGCCCCTGGCCTGGCTGGCCCTGGACCCGGGCCAGCTCTGCGAAAAAAACGCCAAGCCCAAACCTCGCCCAGCGCAGTTGCTGGGCGCCTGGCTGCGCAGCCTGGCGGGCGCTGCCTGCGGTGTGCAGGCCACCGGCGTGCTGGTGGGGCGCGACAGCGTGCTGGAGATCACGCCCATGCCGCAGATTGAGGCGCGCCAGACGCTGGAGCGGCTTTTGCAACTCTGGCAAGCGGGCATGCAAGCGCCCCTGCCGCTGCCGCCCAAAACCGCACTGGCCTGGCTGCCCCTGACCGAGCAAACCGCCAAAGCGCAGCAAACCGCGCGCACGCAATACGAAGGCGCCGAACAAGTGCGCGGCGACGTGGAAGAAAGCTGCATGGCGCGCCTGTTTCCCGACTTTGAAGCGCTGGCCGCCGACGGCCAGTTTGCCGCCCTGGCGCAAGAGATTTACCAGCCGCTGCTGGACTGGCAAAAGATGCATGTGCGCGCCACCTTGCACCCCAAAGACAGCGCCGATGGTGCGGATGCGAGCGACGAGGAGGCGGCATGAACGAGCACGACGCCAGCCAAGCCCTGCAGCCCGAAACCCTGGACCTGTGGGGCAGCCGCCTGATCGAAGCCAGCGCAGGCACCGGCAAGACCTGGACGATTGCCGCGCTCTACCTGCGCCTGGTGCTGGGCCACGGCAATGCCAATGGCGCCTCGCAGGGCTTTGAGCGCGCGCTGCGCCCTTCTGAGATTTTGGTAATGACGTTCACCCGCGCCGCCACGCGCGAGCTGTCCGACCGCATCCGCGCCCGGCTGCTGCAGGCGGCGCAGTGCTTTCGTGGCGAATTGGCCGCTGCGCCAGACCCATTTTTGGCCACGCTGCTGGCTGACTACCCCGCAGGCCCGGCGCGCAGCCAGGCCGCCTGGGCGCTGGACAACGCCGCCCAAATCATGGACGAAGCCGCCGTCTACACCATAGACGCCTGGTGCCAGCGCATGCTGCGCGAACACGCCTTTGACAGCGGCAGCCTGTTTGACGAAACACTGGTAGCCGACGAAGAAGCCCTGCGCACCGAAGCCGCGCAAGACTACTGGCGCCAAGGCTGCTACCCGCTGGACGCCCCCGCACTGCAGCAGGTGCTGGCCGTCTGGCGCAATGTGGAAGCGCTGGTGGCCGACATGCGCGCCCTGGCCCCGCAGGCCACGCCCGCGATGGACGCCCATCAAACCCTGGCAGAGGTGCTAGCCCAGGCCAGCGCCGAGCGCACCCACGCCGTGCAGCAGCTGCGCCAGGGCTGGGCCGAGCGCGCGCAAGCGATGCAAGACTGGCTGGACGGGCAAACCGCAAACCACAAAAAAGACTGGGATGGTCGGCGCCTGAGCCCCAAGAAGTACACCGAGTGGCTTACCACCCTCAAAGACTGGGCCAGAGGCGACTTGGCCTGCGACGTGCCAGACCTGAAAACCGGCTGGCAACGCTTTACCCCCGAAGGCCTGCAAGAAGCGCGCAAAGCCGACGCCCCGCACCTGACGCCGCCCAGCGTGTTTGCCGAATTCGCCACTCTGCAAGCCGCCTGCGCACAACTACCCGAAGTGGGCGTGGCGCTGCGCCTGCACGCCGCAAGCTGGGTGCGCGCGCGCCTGCAAGCGCGCAAGCGCCAGAGTGGCAGCTTTGGCTTTGCCGACCTGCTCGAGCGCCTGCACGCCGCCCTGCACGGCGAACACGGCCAGCGCCTGCGCGAGCGCATGGTGCAGCAGTACCCGGTGGCGCTGATTGACGAATTTCAAGACACCTCGCCCCTGCAATACCAAATCTTTGACCAGATTTACCAAGTGGCGCACAACGCGCGCAGCAGCGCGCTGCTGCTCATTGGCGACCCCAAGCAGTCGATTTATGGCTTTCGCGGCGCCGATATTTACAGCTACCTGCAAGCGCGCCGCGCCACCGCCGGGCGCCACTACGCGCTGCAAACCAACTTTCGCTCCACCCCGGCGCTGGTGGGCGTGGTCAACCACTGTTTTGCCCAGGCCGAGCGCCTGCAAAGCAGCGGCGCTTTTGGCTACCGCCAGGCGCAAGACAACCCGCTGCCCTTTACCGAAGTGCAAGCCAAAGGCCTGCCCACACAGCTCGTCAACGCCCAAGGGCCGCTGCCCGCCATGGCGCTGGTGCACGCGCTTGATGTCCATAGCAGCCTGGAAATGCGCCAGCGCTTTTCTGAGATCTGCGCCGCCCAGATCGTGGCCTGGCTGGGGGACGCGCGCACCGGCTTTGCCAGCATAGACAGCGCCGCAGACGCCGCGTTCAACCGCCTGCGCCCGGCCGACATCGCCATCTTGGTGCGCACCGGCAAAGAGGCCAGCGCGGTGCGCAGTGCGCTGGAACGCCGGGGCGTGGCCTCGGTCTATTTGTCCGACCGCGACTCGGTGTTTGACAGCCCCGAGGCGCACGACCTGATTCATTGGCTGCGCGCCGTGACCAACCCGCAAGACGTGCGTTTGGTGCGCGCCGGCCTGGCCACCGCCACGCTGGGCCTGAGCCTGGACACGCTGGGCTGGCTGGCCCACAACGACGAAGCCTTTGACGAGCGCAGCGAACAACTGCGCGCGCTGCGCACCGTCTGGCAAACCCAGGGTGTGCTCGCCATGCTGCGCCAAACCTTGCACCAGCTCGCCCTGGCCGCGCAGTGGCGCAACGCACCCAACGGCGAGCGCCGCCTGACCAACTTTTTGCACCTGGCCGAGCTGCTGCAAACCGCCAGCGGCACGCTCGAGGGCGAACACGCGCTGGTGCGCTGGCTGCGCACCCAAATCGACGACGGCGCGGCGCAAGGCGACGCGCAAATCGTGCGGCTTGAGAGCGACGCCGATCTGGTCAAGGTGATCACCATCCACAAAAGCAAGGGCCTGCAATACCCGCTGGTGTGCCTGCCCTTTGCCTGCAGCTTTCGCGAAAAAGAACGCAAAAGCACGCGCTTTGTCGATCTGCCCGCCCAAGACGGCAGCCGCGAAGTGCTGCTGCAATACGACGACGCTCAACTCGCCCTGGCCGACGCCGACCGGCTGCGCGAAGACCTGCGCTTGTTGTACGTGGCGCTCACGCGCGCGCAGCACAGCGTTTGGCTCGGGTTCTCAGCGCTCAAGGTGGGCAATAGCGAGCAATGCGTGGCGCACAAAAGCGCACTAGGCCAGCTTCTGGGCAGCGACACGCCGCGCGACGGTGCCGATTGGCTGGGGCCGCTGCAGACCTTGGCCGCTGGCAACAACAACATCGTGCTGCAAGCCGCCCCGCAGGGCAGCGCCCGCACGCCGCTGGCTCAAAGCACAACGCCTACCCCTCTGCGCGATGTGGCGCCATACCAAGCGCAGTTTGAGCGCGACTGGACGATTGGCAGCTTCTCGCGCATGAGCAAAAACCTGACCCCGGCGGCAGGCGCGCCGTCCGAACTTTTGCCCATCCAAGTCATCCGTCCGGCGGACGATGAAGGCTACGAGCGCGAGGACGCAGACGCGCTGCTGCTTGCAGTGGCTGCGCCCTTGGCACCGGGCCCCGTTGGATTTACGGCCGACTTGTTCAATGAAACGGCCCCCGTGCCGCAGCCCGAGCGCGTCTGCCACAGCTTTACCCGCGGCGCCAAGACCGGCAACTTCTTGCACGCCCAACTCGAATGGCTGGCAGCCGAAAACTTTGCCCTAGCCCAGCAGCCCGCGCTGCAAGAGCGCCTGCGCAAACGCTGCGAGCGCGCCGGGTACGCCGCCCAGGCCGACGCGCTGGTGGCCTGGCTGACTGATGTGGTGCAAAGCCCGCTGCCCGGCCCAGGTGCCGCCTTGAGTCAGCTCGACGTCACCCTGCCCGAGATGGAGTTTTGGCTGGTGGCCCAGCGCATGGAATCTGCGCAGATAGACGCCCTGTGCCGCCAGCATCTGCTGGGTGGCCTGGCGCGCCCGGCGCTCGCGCAGCAGCAACTCCAGGGCATGCTCATGGGTTTTGCCGACCTGGTGTTTGAGCACGACGGCCGCTACTGGGTGCTGGACTACAAGTCCAACCACCTGGGCGCAGACGACGCTGCTTACAGCCACAGCGCGCTGCAAGCGTCAATGGCCGAACACCGCTACGACGTGCAAGCCAGCCTCTACCTGCTGGCCCTGCACCGCCTGCTGCAAGCGCGCCTGGGCAGCGCCTATGACCCGGCGCGCCAGCTCGGCGGCGCGGTCTATTTGTATTTGCGCGGCGTGCACGGCCCCGAACGCGGCGTCTGCCTGATTTCGCCCAACTTGGCGCTGCTAGGTGCGCTGGAAAACATGCTGGCCCCGGTGCCAGAGGCCTTATGACGCAGCATCCTCTTCTACCTGCCGAGGCGCCATCGCCATCGCCATCGCCAGCCCAGGCCGCAGCGCTGCCCTTGGCTACTAGTGCGCTGCTGACGACCCTGCGCCTGTGGGCTGACCAAGGCTGGCTACGCCGCCTAGACAGCGCGCTGGCCGCACTGCTCGCCGAGCTGGAACCCGACGCCAGCCCCACGCTGCTGGTCAGCACCGCGCTCTTGGCGCAAATGGAGGGGCGTGGCCACACCTGCCTGCCACTGGCGCCGGTGGTCAAAGACGCGCAAGCCTTGCTGGACTGGCCGCCCGCAGCGCAAGCCCCGCTGCAAGCGCTGTGGCTTGAATTGCCCGGAACGCTGGCACTGTGGCTGGACGCGCTGCGCGCCAGCACATTGGTGCGCGTGGTGTTTAACGAACACCAAGACCAGCCCCCGCAAAGCGACCAAGGCCAGCCGCTGGTGCTGGCCGGCACCGCAGCCGCGCCACTGCTTTACTTGCGCCGCTATTGGCTGCAAGAGCAGCAACTCGCAAGTGCCCTGTGGCAGCGCGCAGCGCAGCACAGCACCGTGGACGAAGCCGCCGCCCGGCAGTGGCTGGACCGGTTGTTTGACCCTTCCCCCGCAGGCGGAGAGGTGGTGGCTTCCACCCCTTCGCTTGCAGCACCCGGCGCTGCCGCTGCGTTCCAAGACGCCGCCACCGCCGACACCATGGACTGGCAAAAAATGGCCTGCGCCGTGGCCCTGCGCGCGGACCTCACCGTCATTACCGGCGGCCCGGGCACCGGCAAAACCTATACCGCCGCGCGCCTGCTGGCGCTCTTGTTTGCCATGGCGCCGCAAGCCCAGCGCCTGCGCGTGGCCCTGGCCGCACCCACCGGCAAGGCTGCCGCGCGTCTGCGCCAGTCGATTGACAGCGCGCTGCAAGAACTGGGCGCGCGCTTGGGGCCCGTCCCAGACCAGGCTGCAACGGGGGAACACCAAACCACGGAAAACACGGGCCTGAACCTGGCCGCGTTTGCCCAGCGCATCGGCGCGGCGCGCACGCTGCACGCGCTCTTGGGTGCGCG
This sequence comes from Burkholderiales bacterium, assembly GCA_947453585.1. Taxonomy (GTDB): domain Bacteria; phylum Pseudomonadota; class Gammaproteobacteria; order Burkholderiales; family Burkholderiaceae_C; genus Allorhodoferax. The sequence continues at coordinate 6,708 of CANGHQ010000080.1, forward strand.
GCCCGACACGCGCCAGTTCCGCTTCAACGCCAACACACCGCTGGACGTGGACATCGTCATCGTGGACGAAGCGTCCATGGTGCACCTGGAAATGATGGCCGCTCTGGTGCAGGCGCTGCCCCCCGGCGCCAAGCTGATCTTGCTGGGCGACAAAGACCAACTGGCCTCGGTCGAAGCCGGTGCGGTGCTGGGCGACCTGTGCCGAGACGCAGGCGCGGGCCAGTACGACGCCGCCACCGCCCGCTACGCCCAGGCGCTGACCGGCTGCCGCCTGGCGCCGGAATTCTTGGCCGCTAGTTCTGCGCCAGACGCACTCGCCCAACAAACCGTGATGCTGCGCCACAGCCGCCGCTTTGGCGGCCAGATCGGCAAGCTGGCCACCGGCGTCAACGCCGGGGACGCCTCTGCCGCGCTGGCCTTGCTGGCCAATGACGCCGCAGGCACGCTGCACGCCAGCCCCGAGCACAAGGTGCAAGCCGTGCTGCGCTTGGCAGTACACGGTCGCCCAGATGCGCCGGCCTGCTACGCCGACTATCTGCGACTCGTGCAGACCGGGCCTGGCGCATCCGGCGCTGACCCGCAGGCTGCGCACAGCGCCTGGGCCACGGCGGTCCTGCGCGCTTTTGACCGCTTTCGCCTGGTGTGCGCGGTGCACGAGGGTGACTGGGGCACGCGCAGCCTGAACCTGGCGGTCCAACTTGCCCTGACTGAAGCCGGGCTTTTGAAAGCGCGCGGCGAG
>CANGHQ010000081.1 GCA_947453585.1 Burkholderiales bacterium
ACAGCGCTTTGCCCTGGGCACGGGCTTCAGCGCTGCCGACCGCGCCAAGCCCCCGCCTATTGGCGCCCAGGTGACGTACCGCTACCGCGACCGCACGCCCCAGGGCCTGCCGAAGTTTGCGAGTTATCTGCGGGTACGAGACGCGGAGTAGCCCCTGAGGTGGTCTGCCCGCGCGAAGGCCGTTCTTGGCTCATGCGCGGGTTTTGGTGGGGCTGACTGGCTGGAGGCTTGCGCTATGCTCTGGCGCACTCATTGGCCACAGCGCCACCATTTCTTTTCGGGTTTATGCATGTGCCAAGCGGTTTGAGTCTGTTTTCGTTTCAAGGGTTGGGCTGCCGCGCCTTGTCCGGTGCCGCCCGCCGCAGGGTGCAAGTCACTCTCTGGCTGAGCGCCTGCTTTGTGGCCCTGGGCCTGTCGGCCTGCTCTGACACACTGAACAACCCCCACCCCCCGCATTCCGAGCTGACGAACACCCTGTTCGTGCCCTTTAGCGGGCGCTCGCCCAAATACCTGGATCCAGCCAGCTCGTACTCCAGTGATGAGACACCGTACACCTACCAGGTCTACGAGCCGCCCTACGGCTACCACTACCTCAAGCGCCCCTACGAGCTCAATGGTCGCGCTGCCACAGCGGTGGCCGCGCCGCGCTACCTGGACAAGGCGGGCAAGTCGCTGCCCGACAACGCTCCGGGGGAAGCGATTGCCGAGTCGGTCTACGACATCCATCTCAAGCCTGGCATCCTGTTTGCCCCACACCCCGCGCTGGCCAAGGACGCCAAGGGCGACTACCTGTACCACGCGCTCACCGCCGCCGACACGGTGGACAAGCACCAGATCACCGACTTTGCCGCCACGGGCACGCGTGAGTTGGTGGCGGACGATTACGTCTACGCCATCCGCCGCCTGGCCACGCCCCGGGTGGTGTCGCCTTCGTTTTCGACCATGGCGGACTACATCGTGGGCATGAAAGACCATGGCGCGCGGGTGGCTGCGGCGGACAAGGTGCTGCGTTCCAAGCTCCCGCCCACCACGCGCGACCTGCCGTTTCTGGACTTTCGCCAGTTCCCCCTAGAAGGCGTAAGCGCGCCCGACAAATACACGGTGCGCATCCGGGTGTTGGGGAAATACCCGCAGTTCAAATACTGGCTGGCGATGACGTTTTTTGCGCCCGTCCCCTGGGAGGCCGAAAAGTTTTATGCCCAACCGGGCATGGCGCAGCGCAACCTAAGCCTGAACTACTGGCCGGTGGGCACCGGCCCTTTCATGCTGACCGAGTTCACCGAGAACCGCCGCCACGTGCTGCAGCGCAATCCCAACTTCCGGGGAGAGCCCTATCCCTGTGAAGGCGAGCCGGGCGATAAGGAAAAAGGCTACCTGAACGATTGCGGCAAGCCCACACCCTTTGTGGACAAAGTGGTGTTTGATATTGAGAAAGAAGGCGTACCGCTGCAGGCCAAGTTCATGCAAGGCTATTACGACACCCCGGCCATTGAGCGCCTGGACGTGGGCACGGGCTATATCGTGGCCATGGGCGACGACAAGAAGAAGGAAAAAGAGTTCAAGGACAAGGGCATTCGCCTGCCGACATCGGTAGAGGCCAGCAACTGGTACATGGGCTACAACTGGATGGACCCGGTGGTAGGCAAGGGCGCCACGCCAGAGCAGGCCGAGCGCAACCGCAAGCTGCGCCAGGCGCTGGCCATAGCCATTGAGTGGGAAGAGCACATCGCCATCTTCGAGCGCGGCCAGGGCATGGCGGCCACCGGCCCGGTGCCGCCCTCGCTGTTTGGCTACCGCGAAGACGGCCCCGCCGCCTTTAACCCGGTGGTATACCGCAAGGGCGCGGACGGTAAGCCGGTGCGCCGCAGCCTTGAAGACGCCAAACAGCTGCTGGCCGAGGCCGGCTACCCCGACGGACGCGATGCCAAAACCGGCCAGCCTCTGGTGCTGAACTTTGACATCAACTCTTCAGGCAGTGCCAACAAGGCGACGCTGGACTGGTATGTGCGCCAGTTTGCCAAGATTGGCGTGCAGCTTGAGGTGCGCGCCACCGACTACAACCGCTTCCAGGACAAGATGAAAAAGGGCTCGATCCAGATCTTTTTCTGGGGATGGTTGGCCGATTACCCGGACGCCGAGAACTTCTTGTTCCTGCTGTACGGCCCCAACGCCAAGGCCTTGACCGACGGCAATGGTGAGAACGCCGCCAACTACCAAAACCCCGAATTTGACCGCCTATTTGACCGCATGAAATTTTTGGATGACGGACCAGAAAAGCAAGCCCTGATCGACCAGATGGTCGAAATCACCCAAAAAGACGGCGTCTGGGGCTTTGGCTACTGGCCCAAGTCGGCTGCGGCCTACCACCAGTGGATTTACAACGGCAAGCCCACGCAAATCGTGCGCAACCACATCGCTTATTTGCGGCTAGACCCGGCGCTGCGCGCACAAAAAATCAAGGAGTGGAACAAACCTGTCTGGTGGCCGCTGCCGCTCATCGGCTTGGTGCTGGCCGCTTTGGTGGCGCCGGCCTGGTTTGCCTGGCGCCGTCGCGAGCGACAAACGGCGGCGCGCACCCTGGCCTCGGAGGTTTAAGCCCATGCTGAACTACATCTTTCGTCGCGCGGTTTACGGCTTTTTGGTGCTGGTGGGCGTCAACATCCTCACCTTTGTGCTGTTTTTCGCGGTCAATACGCCCGACGACATGGCGCGCATGAACATTGGCGGCAAGCGCGTGACGGCAGACGCCATAGAGAAGTGGAAAACCGCGCGCGGCTACGACAAACCGCTGCTCTGGAACGAAGAAGCCCAGGGCGCCGAGAAGCTGACCAAGACGATTTTTTACGAGCGCTCGCTGCCCTTGTTTGTGTTTGAGTTTGGCGCCTCCGACACCGGGCGTGATATTGGCTACGAGCTCAAAAACCGGGTGGGGCCGTCACTGGCGTTGGCGCTGCCAACCTTTGCACTGGGGCTGTTTGTGGTGGTGGTGTTTTCGCTAGCCCTGGTGTTTTTCCGTAGCACCTATTTGGAGTTTTGGGGCGTGGCGTTTGCGGTCTTTTTGCTCTCAGTGTCCGGGCTTTTTTACATCATTGCCGGGCAGTTTCTTTTCAGCAAGCTGCTCAAACTGGTGCCGATTTCGGGCTTTGCCGGGGGACTGGACGCCTGGATTTTTCTGGCCCTGCCAGTGGTCATTGGCATTGTGTCGCGCGCAGGCGGCGAAGCGCTTTTTTACCGCACCCTGTTTTTGGAAGAGATTGGCAAGGACTATGTCCGCACCGCGCGCTCCAAGGGACTGTCTGAGGCGGTTGTGCTGTTTCGCCACGTGCTGGGCAACGCGCTACTGCCTATCCTGACCGGAACGGTGGCGGTCTTGCCGCTGCTATTTTTGGGCGCGCTGATCATGGAATCGTTTTTTGGCATACCGGGCCTGGGCAGCTTCACCATTGACGCCATCAACGCGCAAGACTTTGCGGTCGTGCGCTCCATGGTGTTTTTGGGCTCGGCCTTGTACATCGTGGGCCTGGTGCTGACCGATATTTCCTACACCCTGGCCGACCCGCGCGTGCGGCTGGCCTAAAGCGCAAGCACGAGCAACACCATGCCCAAGTTCGTATTTCTGCCCACCGACCTGGCCTTGTACACGCAGCTGCTGGTGCTGGCCCTTTATGTGCGCTACGCCTGGCGCACGCCGCTGCTGCGCCAGACCTGGCGCTATGTGTCCAAAGACGCTGCGGCCATGTGCGCCGGTTTGGTATTGATGCTGTTTTTGGTGGTGGCGCTGCTCGATTCGGTGCACTTTCGGCCCTTACTGCCACAGGCGCCCGTAGCGTCGGGAGGCGTTGCGGCCCCGGCCGGTGGCGCCACCGCTGCAGCGCCTGTGGGCCAAGCTGCAGCTTATTCCACCCGCACCCTGTCGCTGCTTGATTTGGTGCTGGCCGGCCCGCGCGAGTCGCGCGAAAAAACCTATTCCGTTCCGCTGGCCACGCACCAGTTTTCCAAAGAGAGCATGTTGCGCGACGGCGTGTCGGTGCGTGACTTTCCGCGCCTGCAGTTTGGCGGCAAGCACCTGACGGATCCCGAGGCGCAGTGGAGCGACGATGTGCGCCAGCGCAGTCTGCGCGGCTTGGGTGCGGGCGCGCTAGCGGCGCTGCTGTTGGGCGCACTGGCTGTGCTGTGGCAGGCGCGCCGCAGCGGCACTACGACCGCGCAGGCGTTGGCTACGCTGTGGCAAGGTGGCGTGGCGCTGCCCGTGCGCGCAATGTGGTTCACGCTGTTGGTAATGGCGCTGTTGCTGGGCTGGGTGGCCGCGCTGTGGCCGCATTACCACGTGATGGGTACGGACCAGACGGGGAATGACGTGCTGTTTTTGGCCCTCAAGTCCATCCGCACTGCGGTGGTGATTGGTTCGCTGGCCACTTTGTCCACCATTCCGCTGGCCGTGGTTTTTGGCATTGCGGCGGGCTATTTCAAAGGCCGGGTGGACGACGCTATTCAGTACTTTTACACCGTGCTTTCGTCCATTCCTTCGGTGCTTCTCATTTCGGCTTTTGTGCTGATGATCCAGGTGTTCATCGACAAAAACCCGCTGATGTTTGAAACCGGACTGGAGCGCGGCGATGTGCGCCTGTTTTTGCTGGCTGCCATTTTGGGTATCACCGGCTGGGCCAGTCTGGCGCGGCTGCTTCGGGCCGAGACGCTTAAATTGGGCGAGCTGGACTATGTGCAAGCGGCCCGCGCCTTTGGCGTGTCTGATGTGGGCATCATGCGCCGCCACATCTTGCCCAACCTCACGCACCTGATCGTGATTGTGGCGGTGCTCGATTTTTCAGGCTTGGTGCTCTACGAGGCCGTCTTGTCCTATGTGGGCGTGGGGGTGGACCCCAATACCAACAGCTTTGGCATCATGATCAACGCCGCGCGCAACGAGATGTCTCGCGACCCGGTGGTCTGGTGGTCTTTGACGGCGGCGTTTGGCTTTATGTTGGCCCTGGTCTTGTCCATGACCTTGTTTGCCAGCGCGGTGCGCGAGGCCTTTGACCCCCGCGCCCGGGCGTTTCGGGTGCGGCCCGTCAAAGCGCCCGTGGCCGCCCCCAATGCGACCGGAGTCGCACCATGATGGAAATCACCCAGCTCACCACCGATCTGGAAACCGACAGCGCCCTGGTGCGGGCGGTGGACGCCTTGTCGCTGACCATCGCCCAGGGCGAAACCTTTGCGCTGGTAGGCGAATCGGGCTGCGGCAAGTCGATGACGGCGCTGTCCTTGTTGCGACTTTTGCCCGACAGCGGCCGCGTTACGGCGGGCCGGGTGAACATGGACGGCACGGATTTGCTGGCGCTGCCCGAATCGGGCATGCGGGAATGGCGGGGCCGCCGCGTCAGCATTATTTTTCAGGAACCGGCCACCAGCCTGAACCCGGTGATGACCGTGGGCCGGCAAATCCAGGAAGTGATTGAGCGCCACACGTCGCTCACGGGCGCGGCCAGCGCCGCCAAAGCGGTGGACTGGCTGCGCCGCGTTGGGCTTGACGCGCCCGAGCGCCGCGCGCTGGGCTACCCACACCAGCTCTCGGGCGGGCAAAAGCAGCGCGTGATGATTGCCATTGCCCTGGCCGCCGAGCCCCAGGTGCTGATCGCCGACGAGCCCACCACGGCGCTGGACGTGACCATCCAGGCGCAAATTTTGGAGCTGCTGCAAGACCTGCAGCGCACGCAAAACATGGCGCTGCTGCTCATTACCCACGACCTGGCCATCGTCTCGCAAATGGCGCACCGCGTGGCGCTGATGTACGCCGGGCAGGTGGTGGAAGTGGCCAGCGCGGCCGATTTTTTTGCCCAACCGCTGCATCCCTATGCCACCAATCTGCTGGACGCCTTGCCCGACGCCAGTAAGCGCGGCCAGCGTCTGGCGTCCATCCCCGGCACCGTACCGCCTTTAAACCAACGCTTTGCAGGCTGCCGCTTTGCCGACCGTTGCCAGGACGCGCAAGCCCTGTGCCGCACTCAGGCGCCCGAGATTTTGGAACACGCACCGGGCCATGCGGTGCGCTGCTTTATTTACCAGGGCGCCATGGGCATAGAGCACGCCAGCCGCAACGCGCCGACCGAGCCCGCGTTAGCCCAACAGGCGCCGGTGGCTCAAACGAGTCAGGGCGCTCCCTTGCTGGTGGTGCGCGATTACAAGGTCTGGTTTCCGATCCGCACAGGCCTTTTGCAACGAACCGTCGGCCATGTGAAGGCCGTGGACGGCGTGTCCTTTGAGCTTGAGGCCGGGCGCACCTTGGCGTTGGTGGGCGAATCCGGCAGCGGCAAAACCACGGTGGGCAAGGCGCTGCTGCAACTGCTGCGCGGCCAAGCGCAAATATCGGGCAGCGCGGTGCTACAAGGCCAGGCGCTGGACGGGCTGCAAGGCGCGCAATTGCGTGCAGCGCGCAGAACGGCACAAATCGTGTTCCAAGACCCCTTTGCCTCACTCAACCCGCGCATGCGGGTGAACGAAATTTTGGAAGAAGGCGTGGCATCGCTTCACCCGGAAGTGGGCGCGGCAGCGCGTCGCGCCCGCGTGGCGACGCTCTTGGACAAAGTGGGCTTGTCGGCGACTGCGCTTACACGCTACCCGCATGAGTTCTCCGGCGGTCAACGACAGCGCCTGGCCATTGCGCGCGCTTTGGCGGTGGAACCCCGCCTGATCGTCGCCGACGAACCCACGTCCGCCCTGGACGTGTCGGTGCAAGCGCAAATCCTTAACTTGCTAAACGACTTGCAAGCCGAACTGGGCGTCGCCTACTTGTTCATCACCCACAACTTTGGCGTGGTGGAATATCTGGCGCACGACATTGCGGTCATGCAAGGCGGCAAGCTGGTGGAATACGGCACCGCGCGCCAGGTCCTGGAGCGGCCGCAGCACGCTTATACCCAGACGTTGCTTAAGGCGGTGCCTAGGCTGATCGGTGCCACAAGGGCCTAGCCGGGATTGCCTTTCCACCGGCCCACCCTCTTCAAAAGAGAGTGGGCTTCCCGTCTTGCAAGAAATGGATGGGCTTGGAGCGCTTAGGCGGGCTCGACGCTTGATTGGTCTGCACCAAGGACCTCGCCACCGAGCAAGCTTGCAAGCCCGGCGCGAACTGCGGCTACGTCCTTACTCGCCAGTTTGCCGAGTTCGCCACGTACAAGACGGTTGTCGAGGGTGAACAGTTTGAAGCGCACTTTAGAAGCTGCGGGCAAACCAGCGGCGTCCAGGTCCGTGAGCGTGCAGTCCAGCGGCCATGGTGCATTCGCCTGCGATGTAATCATTGCCATCACGGAATGCCCGGCCGGGGTGTTGAAAGTATGGGGGTCAGAGAGAACGACTGCCGGTCGATTTTTGCTGGTGTCGCGGTCTGTAAATGGCAGGGAAACACGCACTACGGTGTAGCGCTCAAAGTCCACGGTAAGCCT
>CANGHQ010000082.1 GCA_947453585.1 Burkholderiales bacterium
GGCAATCGCCTGCGAGATCAGGGGCAAAGTCACCAAAAAGAACACCTGCAAGGGACGGCAACCGAGGTCTTGCGCGGCTTCTTCCAAGGAGGGGCTCACTTCTTGCAGGCGCGACAGCACGACCACCGTGGCGTACGCCATTCCCAAGAGCGTGTGGCCCAGCCAAATGGTGCCAAAGCCGCGCTCGGGAAAGCCCAACAGCCGCTGCACCGACACCAGCATCAGCAGCAGCGACAGGCCAATAATGACCTCGGGCATCACCAGCGGCGAATTCACCATGCCCGCAAACAAGGTGCGGCCCGGAAAGCGCTTGAAACGGTGCAAGGACAAGGCCGCCAGCGTGCCCAGCACCACCGACGAGCAGCCGGTGAGAAAGGCGATTTCAAGCGACAGCCGAAAGCCGGAGATGATTTCTGCGTCTTTCATCAGGGCCGCGTACCAGCGCATGGACCAGCCACCCCAGCTGGTGACCATGGGGCTTGCGTTAAAGCTCAAGACCACCAGGGTGGCGATGGGCAAGTACAAGAACAGGAATACCGCGCCCATCCAGAAGCGCGATGTGAGGCGTCCCGCATGGTGCTTCATGCCCTGCCCCCGCTGTTGGCTTCAGCCTGGTATTTGTTGAACAAAGCCACCGGAACGATGATGAGCAGCACCATGACCACGGCCACGGCGGCAGCCATGGGCCAGTCGTTGTTGCTGAAAAACTCATCCCACAGCACGCGCCCAATCATCAGCGTCTGAGGGCCGCCCAGCAATTCTGGAATGACGAACTCGCCCACGCAGGGAATGAACACCAGCATGGAGCCAGCAATGATGCCGCTCTTGGACAAGGGCACGGTGATGCGCCAAAAGGCCTGCCAAGGCGTGGCGCCCAGGTCGAGCGCGGCCTCGAGCAGCGTCAAATCCATTTTGACCAGATTGGCATAAAGCGGCAGGATCATGAAAGGCACATAGGTGTAGACCATGCCCAGAACCAGGGAAAACGGCGTGTTCATCATCTTGATGGGCTCGGCCATGACCCCGGCGGCCAGCAAGATGTTGTTGATGACGCCGCTGTCGGCCAGCAGCATCTTCCATGCATAGACGCGCAACAAGAAAGAGGTCCAGAACGGCAGCATCACCAGCATCAGGAGCGCCGGGCGCTTGTCGGCGGGGCTGCGGGCCAGAAAATAGGCAAACGGGTAGGCAATGGCCAGACAAATGGCCGTGGTAATCGCCGCAAATTTGATGGAACTGAGGTAGGTCTGGAAATACAGCGTGTCTTCAAACAGGCTGAAGTAGTTACCGAACTTGACCTTGAGTGTGAGCGTGTCGTCGGCCCAGGCCAGTACGTCGTGGAAGAACACCGTGTCCATTTCTGACACGCTGATCTTGAACACCACCAAAAAAGGCAGCAAAAACACGGCCAGCAAAAAGAGCATGGGCACGCCAATGACTGCTGAGCGGCCCCAAACGGCGCCAAACCGGTCCAAGGACGCAGTGCGCGGGTTCAGGGCCTGGGGTTCGCGCGCCGCCATTGGGTTTACCGCGTCAGCACCACAACGTCGCTGCCACACCACCAGACATAGACCCGGTCGCCCCAGGTGAGTTGGGCCGCATTGTGGCGCGCCGCGTTGGTGTGCGTTACCTTGACCACGGTGCCGCCGTCGAGCTTGACGTGGTAAGTGGTCAGGCTACCCAAATATGCCAGGTCTTCAATTACACCTTGGGCCATGTTGTAGCCCACTTCGGCCAGGGACTCGCGCTCGGCGTCTTGCACTGGCGTGGTCTGCAAGGTCATCTTCTCAGGTCGCACCGCCACGTGCACGTCCATGCCCGCCGTGCCGGTAATGCCATGGCTCACATAGTGTTTGCACTCGTTAGTGGCAATCACCACGTGGTCGGGCTCATCGACTTCGACATGGCCCTTGAAAAGGTTCACGCTGCCAATAAAGTCGGCCACAAAGCGGCAGTTGGGGGTTTCGTAGATTTCGGCGGGCTGGCCTATTTGCAGAATCTTGCCTTCGCTCATCACGCCAATGCGGGTGGCCATGGTCATGGCCTCTTCCTGGTCGTGGGTGACCATGACGCAGGTAACGCCCACTTGTTCAATGATGCGCACCAGTTCAAGTTGCGTTTGCTGGCGCAGCTTGGCGTCGAGGGCGCCCAGGGGTTCGTCCAGCAACAACAGTTGCGGGCGTTTGGCCAGGCTGCGCGCCAAAGCGACGCGCTGCTGCTGGCCGCCCGAGAGCTGGTGCGGCTTGCGTTTGGCATAGGGTTTGAGCTGCACCAGATCGAGCATTTGCGCCACGCGCTCCTGCATCTCGGCCTTGGGCATGTGGTCACGGCGCAGGCCAAAGGCGATGTTGTCCCACACCGTCAGGTGCGGGAACAGGGCGTAGCTCTGGAACATCATGTTGATGGGCCGCTCGTAGGGCGCCAGCCCCACAATGTCCTGGCCGCCCAGCAATATCTGACCCGAGGTCGGCGCCTCAAAGCCCGCCAGCATGCGCAACAAGGTGGACTTGCCGCAGCCGGACGACCCCAGCAAGGCGAAGATCTCGCCCTGGCGCACGTCCAGACTGACTTCGTCCACCGCGAACACATCGTCAAATTTCTTGACGATGCGGCGGATCTGCAAAAACGGGGCGCCCGCCGACGGGCCAGCGCTGACTTGGTTTGGATGTGCCACCGGCAGCCCCCTGTGCGTTGAAGCCGTCGGCCTAGATGCCGGTCTTGAAGGACGTATAAGCCCGCGTGGCCAGGCGGCGGATGTCGTTGGTCAGCGCCTTGGGCGCCACCATGGTGGCCATTTCCTCAGCACTGGGGAAGACCGATGGGTTTTTGGCCACTTCAGGGCTGATGAATTTGCGCGATTCCTTGTTGGGGTTGGCGTATTTGACCTTGTTGGTCAGGCCCGCATGCACTTCCGGACGCATGATGTAGTTCATGAACACCAGGGCGTTTTTGGGGTGGGCCGCATCTGCTGGAATGGCCATCATGTCAAAGAACAGCACGGCACCAGTCTTGGGGATCAGTGCCACCACATCTTGGCCAGTCTTGCCTTCAATGGCCCGGCTGCGGGCGATATTGATGTCGCCGTTCCAGCCAAGCGCCATGCAAACCGAGCCACTGGCCATGTCGTTGATATAGCCCGACGAACTGAACAAGGTCACATACGGACGCACGCTTTTGAGCAAGGCCAGCGCTTCCTGGTAGTCGCCAGCGTTTTTGCTGAACGGGTCTTTGCCAAGGTAATGCAAGGCGGCCGGCAGCACTTCGGTAGCGCTGTCGAGCGTACTCACGCCGCAGCTCTTGAGCTTGCTGATGTATTTGGGGTTGAAAAACAGCTCCCACACATTGGCGGGCATGGGCTCACTGCCCAGGGCGGCCTTGACCTTGGCGGTATTGATGCCAATCGTGGTGTAGCCCCACAGCCAATTGACCAAATACTGGTTGCCCGGGTCAATTTTGGCAATTTGCGACTGGATATCGGGATCGAGGTTTTTCAGGTTGGGCAGCTGGTTCTTGTCCAGTTTGGCCAGCAGGCCGCCGTCAATCTGCAGGCGGGCGAACGTGGACGAGGGAACCACCAAGTCGTAGCCCGTTTTGCCGGCCACCAGCTTGGCGTGCAAGATTTCGTTGTTGTCATAGGTGTCGTAGCGCACCTTGATGCCAGTCTCTTTTTCGAAATTGGGAATGGTGTCTTCGGCAAGGTAGTCGGACCAGTTGTAGATATTGAGGATTTTTTCCTCATCGGCCAGGGCCGGCGCAGCGCCCGCAGCCAATACCAGGCCTGCCGCCAGGCTACCAAGGAGTTCACGCCAGAGTTTGAAGGGGTGGGGGGTGGTCAATTTCATCTCCTGAGAAAACGATGCAGACAAACGGTATTGCGAAAGTGCACTGAAAGGGCGCAAATAACCCAGACATCCTAAGCGATTCGGGCGGCGCCTTGCATCCATGCAATCCCTATGCCAGCTTGTCGATTTGCTTGGCATCACGGGCACCCGAAGCGGCGGTCTGTGCGTCCCGCGCACGCCGACGCGCCTCGCGTGCGACCCAGACGCTGTAGCCGATCACACCCAGGCTGACCGCTGCAATGAGCAAACTTGCCGCCGCATAGATGGTGGGGTTGATGCCCCGGCGGGCATAGCCAAAAATCACCTGCGGCAGGGTGTTGACCCCCGGCCCAGACAAAAACTCAGAAATCACCACGTCGTCAAACGACAGCGTGAACGACAGCAAGAAAGCCGCCACGATGGCCTGCGCGATATTGGGAAGAGTCACCAAAAAAAAGACCTGGATGGGACGCGCACCCAGGTCCATGGCGGCCTCTTCCAGCGCCCGATCAAACTCCATCAGGCGGGACTGCACCACCACCATGGCGTAGGCCATGCCCAGCAAAGTGTGGCCCAAAATAATCGTCAGCAAACCACGTTCAGGCCAACCAAAGGCATTTTGAACGCCCACCATCAGCAGCAAAAGCGACAAGCCAATCACCACCTCCGGCATCACCAAGGGCGCGTTGACCATGCCCGAAAACACGGCGCGCCCGGTAAACCGGTGGTAGCGCACCAGCACGAACGCGGCAAACGTGCCCAATATGGCCGACAGAGCGCCGGTCACACCGGCAATCTGCAAGGACAACCAAAAGCCTTCAACAATTTTGGTGTCGCGCCCCAGCGCCTCGTACCAGCGCCACGAGAAGCCGGTAAACACCGCGTCCTGCCGCGTGCTGTTGAAGGAAAAAACCACCATAAAAAGCAGCGGCAAGTACAAAAACGAAAAAATGGCAATGAGCCAGAGTTTGCTGAAGTGTTGGTTGATAAAGCGCTGCATGGCCGACGTCCCTACTGTTCGGCGTCGGCTGCAGGTGCCGCTGGCAAGGGCTCAGCTGCATTGCCGACATGCTGGTAGTACAGCGCCAGCGGCAGCACCACGAGCGCAATCATGGACACCGCGAGCGCACTGGCGCGCGGCCAGTTGTTGCTGCTGAACATTTCGTCCCACACCACCCGCCCGACCATCAGGTTTTCGGGGCCGCCCAGCAAGGACGGAATCACAAACTCGCCCACCGCCGGAATGAACACCAGCATGAAGCCCGCCACGATGCCGGCCTTGGACAGCGGGACCGTCACAAGCCAAAACGCTTTCCAGGGCGTTGCGCCCAGGTCCTTGGCGGCTTCAAGCAGACGCACATCGAGCTTGACCAGGTTGGCATACAGCGGCAGCACCATAAAGGGCAGATACACATAGGTCATGCCCACGAGCATGGATACGCTGGTGTAGAGCATTTGCACCGGTTCGTGGGTAATGCCCAGCAACATGATCAACTGGTTGAGCACGCCCTGGTCGGCCAGGATGCCCTTCCAGGCGTAGACACGCAGCAAAAACGAGGTCCAAAACGGCAGCATCACCATCATCAGCAGCGCCGGGCGAACACTGGGCTTGGCCCGGGCAATGAAATAGGCAAAGGGGTAACCCAGCAAGAGGCAAAGCACCCCGGTGCACAAAGCGTAGCCAATGGAGCGCAGGTAGGCGTCCACATACACCGTATGAAACAGCGCCCCACCCTCCGTGGGCCGAAAGATCGAGAGGTAGTTTTCGTATTTGAGCCGCAGCACGCCGGCCTGGCTGTCCCACAGCGGCTTGAAGGGATGGATGTCGCTGCCCATGTCCACAAAGCTGATGTACAGCAATATGAAAAACGGCAGCAGAAAAAACACCGTGAGCCAGCCAAACGGCAGACCAATGACAAAGCGCCGCCCCGGCGCCCAATGGCGCGCGAGCAGGCGGGACGCTTGGTTCATTTCAGTCGCCCCTGAAAAGCAGCAATCAGGCGCTTATTTGCCCTTTTTGAACGCCGTGTAGGCGTTGGCCATGGCTTCGCGACCTTCGTTGGTGAACTTACCCGGCGGCACCATCTTGGCGGCCACCGCAGGCTCAATGAAGATGGTTTTGTTGCCCGACACTTCTGGCTTGATCTGCGCCAGCGCAGCCTTGTTGGCTGTGGGGTAGCTCATCTCGTTGGACACGGCTGCGCCGCTTTCGGCACGCAGGTAGTAGTCAATGAAAGCGTGGGCGTTGGCGGGGTGTTTGGCGTCTTTGGTAATGGCCATGGAGTCAAAGAAGATCATGCCGCCGGTGCTGGGCAACAGCGCTTCAATCACGTCTTTGCTGCCGTTCTCTTTGGCACGACCGGCGGCGATGTTGATGTCACCAGACCACCCGATCACCGCGCAGGCCTTGCCGCCCGCGATGTCGTCAATCATGGTGGAGCTAAAGATGCGAATGTCCTTGCGCACCTTGCCCAGCATGTCGGCTGCGGCCTTGTGGTCGGCCGCATCATTGGAATAGGCGTCTTTGCCGATGTAGTGCAGCGCGGGCGGCATGATCTCGGTGGGCGAATCCAGGTAAGCAATGCCGCAAGACTTGAGTTTGGACGTGTATTCGGGCTTGAACACCAGGTCCCACGCGTTTTCTGGCAAAGCCATTTTGCCCAAGGCTTTTTCCACTTTGGTGCGGTTGATACCCACGGTGGTAAAGCCCCAGGCCCAAGGCACCAGGTGTTTGTTGCCGGGGTCGGCCTTGCTCAGGCCCTGCATGATGGCCTCATCCAAGTTGCCGTAATTCTTGAGTTTGGCGCGGTCCAGCGGCTGGAAGAAGCCCGCTTCCACCTGCGCGGGGCTAAACGCGGTGCCGGGCACCACGATGTCGTAGCCGGTGCTGCCCGCCACCAGCTTGGCGTTGAGCGCCTCGTTGGTCTCGAAGGTGTCGTAGTTGACCTTGATGCCGGTTTCTTTCTCAAAGGCCGCAATCATGCCCTCAGGGATGTAGTCAGGCCAGTTGTAGATGTTGAGCACCTTTTCTTCGGCAGGCGCCGCAGCCACAGCGGCGCTGGCGGCAGGCGCCGGGGCTTCTTCTTTTTTACCGCAGGCAGCCAGGGCCAGCGCAGCGATGGCCACAGGCCACAGGTATTTACGCATCATGAAAATCTCCAAACAAAGTGGGGGTCAATCAAAAAACGGGAAGGAAGAGTTGTTCCAACGAAAAATTATAAAAGTCAATCCATCCAGCCAGCCGCTTGGGCGTCGGCAAGTGTCAGGTCCAAGACTTTGCGGATCAAGTCCGTCAGCTCGTCAATCTGCGCATGCGTGATCGTCAGCGGCGGCGCAATGATCATGCGGTCGCCCACGGCGCGCATGATCAGGCCGTTGGCAAAGCAGTGCGCGCGGCAGCGCATGCCGACTTCGAGTTCTTCAGGGAACGGCGCCTTGGTCGCTTTGTTTTTGACCAGCACCAGGCCGGCCATCAGGCCGCAGGTCTCAGCCACTCCCACCAGCGGGTGCGCGCTCAAAGCGGCGAACTGCTGCGCCAGGTAGGGGCCCACGTCGTCGCGCAC
>CANGHQ010000083.1 GCA_947453585.1 Burkholderiales bacterium
CATGCCGCCCTGGGCCAAGCGGCGCATGGCTGGCAGCAGCAAGTCCATGTCGCCATCCTTGGACAAATAGCCTCGCGCCCCGGCGCGAATGGCGCGCACCGCGTATTGCTCTTCATGGTGCATGCTAAATATCAGCACCGGCAGGCGGGGCCGCTCGGCCTTGATCAGCTTGATCAGCTCCAGCCCGTTGCGCCCGGGCATCGAAATATCCAGCACCACCACCGCCCAGTCACGCTGGCGCACCATTTCCAGCGCGGTATTGCCGTTGCTGGCTTCGCCTGCGACCACAAAATCAGTGGTGTCGGCCAAAATATTTTTCAGGCCGTTGCGGATGATGGCGTGGTCGTCGGCCAGCAGCACTTGCCATTTTGGGTTGCTCATGCAAACGCCTCCTGCGCGATCAGGGCCAACGTCACTTCCACCGTGGTGCCGCCGCCTTCGCGGCGAAACACCCGCAAGTTCGCGCCCACAGCGCGCGCGCGCTCGCGCATGCTGACCATGCCAATGCCGCCCGGGTTGGTGGCCTCGGGCACGCCAACGCCGTTGTCCTCAATGCGCAACACCAGCGTGTCATTCACGCGTTCGAGCGTGACGCCTACCGTGCTCGCCTTGGCGTGGCGCACCACGTTGGTCAACGATTCCTGCACGATGCGAAACAGCGCGGTGCTCAGCACTTCGCCTTGCACCAGACCGGGTTCGCCCAGGCGCAAATCAACTTGCAGGCCGCTGTGCTTGGCCAGCTCGCGGGTTTGCCAGGCCACTGCGTCGGCAAAGCCCAGCTCGTCCAAAATGGCCGGACGCAGTTCGGAGGACAAACGCCGCACCGAGCTGATGGCGCCGTTGAGCGTCTGGCGCATCGTGTCCAGGTGCTCCTGGTCCACGCCGCGCCCCTCTTTCATGCGCGTGCCCAGCCACAGCAAATTGAGTTTGAGTCCGGTGAGCTGCTGGCCCAGATCGTCGTGCAGTTCGCGAGAAATGCGGGTGCGCTCGTCCTCGCGCACGGTTTGCTGGTCCACGTACAAGGCCCGCAGCTGCGTGTTCATGAACTGCAGCTCGAGCTTGGCGCGGCGCTGCTCGGTGACGTCGCGCAGCACCGCCGTCATCTGCAGCTTGCCGCCGATTTCGGTCTTGGAAATGGACGACTCAATCGGAAATTCACTGCCGTCGCGCCGCTGGCCAAAAATCTCCAGTTGTCCGGCCATGGCGCGCGGACTGTCCTCGGATTTTCCAAACGCCAGTGCCAGTGCGTCGTGGCGCAGGCGGGTGTGCGCGGGCATCAGCAGGGACAGCGGCTGGCCCACGGCCTCGGCTTGCGAAAAACCAAACATGGCTTCA
This sequence comes from Burkholderiales bacterium, assembly GCA_947453585.1. Classification (GTDB taxonomy): domain Bacteria; phylum Pseudomonadota; class Gammaproteobacteria; order Burkholderiales; family Burkholderiaceae_C; genus Allorhodoferax. The sequence goes on from CANGHQ010000083.1 coordinate 1,336, forward strand.
GCCGCCGGGTTGAACAGGCAAATCATCATCGTCTCGTCCACCGCCACGATGGCGTCCTTGACCGATTCGACCGTGTGCAGGTAGCGGTTGTCCGCTTCGCTCAGGGCGGTAGCCAAAGCGGCTTCGCGCAGCAGCTTTTGGCTCAGAAAAACCGCCACGAACAAGGTAAACACGCACAGCATCAAGACCGACAGCAGGATGGGAACCGCAACTTCACGCCAGGACGCCAGGCTTTGCTCCTCATCGTCGCTCACACTCAGCAGCACAGGAAAGGCCGACAGGCGCCCCAGCGCAAACACCACGCGCGCGCCGTCACCTCCGGCATGCACCAGGGTGCGAACGCTCTCGCCCGGTGTCGTCAAACGCTGGCGGCTCAGTTCCATGGCCTTGGCGCCCATGTCGTTTTCGCGGTGGGGCCAGCTCGCCAAAAGGCTCCCGTCCTCCAAATACAGCGCGATAGGACGAACGAAGTCGAGCTTGGCGCGGTAATAAATCGCCTCAAAACCCGCCAAATCAATCTCGGCCACCACCACGCCGCGAAACTGCCCATCGGGCTCTTCTAGCGCGCGGGCCACGCGCAGGGTCCAGCGCCCGGTGCCTGGGTGGCGCAGCGGCCGGTCCAGCGCTACGCCCTTGGTGTGGCCGACGCCAAATGCCGTGAAATAAGGCGCCGTTCGCGCCGCGCCGGTGTCGGCATCCGGCGGGCGGGACGCATTGACCACCTGACCCTGGGCGTTTAGCAAAAACAAGGAGTTGATCTGGGTGTGGCCCGCCGTGCGCGTGGCCAGCAGCAAACGGGTCAAATCACTGTCGAGTGGAATCTGGCTGCCGTAGCTTGACGCCATGCGCTCTTGCACGCCTTGCAGCACTTGGTCTACGGCGTCGAGCTGTTGCTGGCTCTGGTCTATCAGCATTTCGGCCAGGCTGACGGTTTCCAGTTGCGCGTGCTTGAGCTCTTGCGCGCGCAGGCTCCACAGCAGCAAGCCGGTGGTCAGCAGCACTGCCGCAATGGTCAGCGCGGCCAGCATGCCCACGGCCTGGTAAGGCCGAACTAAAAAACGCATAAGGTGAAAATTCCAAGGGCAGTGGCCAGGCCAAACGTGGCGCGACGCATCTGGCAAGCGCGAACCCGACTAAAAGACCACTGTAGCAGAAGGGATTTTCAAGGGCCTGATCAGGCGTCCACGGGCGCCACCGTCACCCGCACCTGCAAGGTGTGGTTGGCGCCGCCCTGCAACACGCCGCGCAGGGGCGACACGTCGGCAAAGTCGCGCCCCACCGCTAGGCGCACATAGTCCGGGCCCGGCGTACCCAGCCCAGCGCGGTTATTGGTCGGGTCGAGGTCGAGCCAGCCGCCGTGCGGCAGGCCCCGGTTGCCGCCCAGCTCGGGCAAATACACGGCCACCCAGGCGTGCGATGCGTCCGCGCCTGTCAGGCGCGGCTGGCCCGGGGGCGGCTCGGTCAGCATGTAGCCACTCACATAGCGGGCGGCCAAGCCCAGCGAACGCAAACAGGCCAAGAGCACATGGGCAAAGTCCTGGCACACGCCCCGGCGGTCGGCCAGCACTTCGAGTGCCGGGGTGCTGATCTCGGTGCTGAGCGCCTCGTACACAAAGTCACGGTGGATGCGCTCCATCAACTCGCAGGCCGCTGCGGCCAAGGGCCGCCCGGCAGCAAAGCTAGGGGCGGCGTAGGCTGCAAACGCCGCATCCACCGGCGCATGGTGCGAGGCGTAGCTGAATTCGCTCACCGCGTCCCCGGCTTTGCCTGCGGCGTAGCAAAACAGGTCGCGCGCGGCCTCCCACGCCTGACCGGCGCGGCGGGCAAGCGCCAGCGTTTCAATGTCTGACCCTGCGTTGCCTGCTGCATCAGACGCGCGCGCCATGGCGTCCACCAAGTCGCCTTGCGGCCCGTGGGTGCGCACCTCGCTGTGGGCGCTCACTTCCATGCTTTGGTGAAAGGACGACATGGCCCAGTAGCCGCGGTGGTTGCCAAAGGCGTCGAGCCGGGTGTCAAAGTCGGCGCACGGGGGGGCCACGTCAATGCGGTGGCTCAAAACACTTTGGTAGGGCGTGTCGGGCGGCTGCAAGTGCGCCATGTGCTGCGCCGTGTCCACGCCAGGGGCGTAGTCATAACGGGTTTCGTGGGTGATGCGCAGCAACATGTCAGGCGCCCACGCTTTGCGACGACTCGCCACTGTGGGCAAAAAACAGGGTGTTCAGGCTGTCTGAGGTGGTGCGCGCAGCGTCGCGGCAGTCTTGCAGCAGCGCCAAAAGGGCCGGCGTGGTGTGCACGCCGTCTGGGCACAGGGCGCGCAAATCGGCACTGGCGAGTTGGGGCACGCGCTTAGCGAGCGCCTCGGTGCCGCCGTCAGCCAGACCACCCATGCGCGCCAAGCGCGCACGCAGCGTGTGCGCCACCCAGGCCAGGGCGCGGGGGTTGTCGGCGTTGGTCAGCAGCAACTCCAACAAGGCGCTCACGGTGCGCGACTGCTGGTACTGGGCGTGAAAGCTGATGGTGCTGTCAAACAGCGAGAGCACCGCGTCAAAACCAGCCTGCTCTTGCAGCGCACCGGCGCCCACCGCGCAGGCCAGTGCATGGGCCAAAAAGTCCAGGCGCTCAATGTGGCGGCCAATGGACAGCAGGCGCCAGCCATCGTCACGGGTCATGCGGTCGGTCTGCGCGCCGGTGAGTGCCGCCATGAGCTGGCTGGTGCGCACCAGCACGCGCTGCGCTTGCACCGGGTCGTGGCGGTCGGTCACGTCGGGATGCAGCAAGGTGTTTTGCGCTTGTTCGATCAGGCTCCAGTGCTCGGGCGAGAGCCGCTCACGCACGCACGAGGCGGCCAAAAACACGGCTTTCAGGTTAAAGCCCACGCCGGTGGTGTGCTGCGTGTCCCAAAGACCTGCTACCAGCGAACGCTCAAACACCCGGCGCGACTGCTGCGCTGCGGGCACGCCCGCCACCACCAGGCCATGGACCACGGCGAGCTGGTTGAGCCAGGCGATCAGCGGGGCGCAGGTTTGGTCTTCGCTGCCCAGCACGTCGAGCGACAGCCGGGTGAGGCGCAAGATGTTTTCGCTGCGCTCGGTGTAACGGCCCATCCAAAACAGGTTTTCTGCCGCGCGGCTGGTCACGATGCGATGGCGCAGCGCGCCTGCAGCCAGCGTGGGCGTGAGCGACGGCGTGCCCTGCCAGGGCCGCAGGGGCGCGGTGGCATCAGGTGCGGGCGCGCTTGGGGTTTGGCTTTGAGTCTGGCCTGAACCCTGGGTTTGGATCTGAGTTTGGCTTTGGCCCGGTCCAAGGTTCTGGCTTTGGCTTTGGCTTTGACTGCCCGCCGCCGCAGCGCCGCCAGACGCCCCCGAGCGTCCGGTCAGCACCCACACATCGGCGCTGCTGCCGCCGCGCTGCATGGACGCGATGCCTTCCTGCGTACCTAAGCGGGCCAGTCCGCCGGGCAGCACTGTCCAACCGCCTTGTGCGTTGGCCAGGGCAAACACCCGCAGAATCACCGGGCGCGCGCCAACCGACGGGGCTGCGGCGTCGGCCTGCCACACCGGCGTGTGCGAAATCGGCAAAAACGCCTGCAGCGTGTGCGCCGCACCGTCGCAAAAAATGCGGCCCGACCATTCGTCGCGCTCGCGCTGCGACAGCGTGCGCCCCATGACCGGCTCAAAACTGTGGCGGCTCGAAAACGCCGGATAACTGGGTTTGATCACGCAGTCACCCATGCGCGGCAGCACCTGCTGCATGGCGCTGCGCTCGCCGCACCACCAGCTCGGAATGGCCGGCAGGCGCAGCTCTTCGCCCAGCACGGATTTGGCCAGCGCCGGCATAAAGCCCAAGAGCGCGCTCGACTCCAAAAAGCCCGAGCCCGGCGCATTGGCCAGCAGCACATTGCCCGCGCGCACCACTTGCAACAAGCCCGGCACGCCCAGGCTGGACTCGGCGCGCAGCTCCAGCGGGTCGAGCCAGGCGTCGTCCACGCGCTTGAGCAGGCCATGCACGCGCTGGAGGCCTTGCAGGGTTTTGAGGTACAGCTTTTGGTGGCGCACCAGCAGGTCGCCACCTTGCACCAGGGTTAGGCCCAGATAGCGCGCCAGATAGGCGTGCTCAAAATAGGTTTCGTTGTAGGGGCCGGGCGTGAGCAAGGCGATGTGCGCGTCCGCCCCGGCAGGCGAGCGCTGCTTGAGGCCGTCCACCAGGCCCCGGTAAGCGTCCGCTAAGCGCTGCACCGGCATGGTTTCAAACGCCTGGGGAAACTGGCGCGAGATCAGCAGCCGGTTTTCTAGCAAATAGCCCAGGCCCGAGGGTGCTTCGGTGCGCTGCGACAGCATCCACCAGCAGCCGTCCGGGCCGCGCGCCAGGTCAAACGCGGCGAGTGCCAAATGCTGGCCGCCCACGGGCGCCACGCCTTGCATGGCGTGCAAATAGCCGGGGTGGCCTTGCACCAGCGCAGTGGGCAGCATGCCGGTTTTGAGCAGGCGCTGCGGGCCGTAGGTGTCGGCCATGATGTGTTCGAGCAGGCGCATGCGCTGCAGCACGCCAGACTCGATTTGCTGCCAGCTCAGGGCGTCCACCATCAGCGGCAGCAGGTCGAGCGACCAGGGGCGCTGGGGCCGGTCGGCGTCGGCGTAGACGTTGTACGAGATGCCGTTGTCGCGCACCTGGCGCGCGAGTTGCGCCACGCGCGGGTTCAGACCCACCAGGCCTTGGGGCCCGAGGTGCTGCACAAACTCCGACCAGGGGCCGCTCAGGGGCACAAAGTCGGGGTTCGTATCAGGCGCCTTAAGGTCCAGCCCGCCACGCAACTCGTCCCACACGCCGGGTGGCGCGGCCTGGGCCCGGCGCAGCAGCTCCAGGGTGCTCAGGTCCGGGGCGGCAGACGTAGCGCGTGCCGACCCCGGCTGGGGCGAGAAGGTTTTGTAGTTTTCCACTAGGCGGGATTATTGCGGGCTTTGGCCAGGCCGGGCTTTGCGCCCGCTCAAGGCGTGCAGCGCCGCAAGTCCAGCGTGAACGGAAACTCTGCGCTCGGTATCAGCGCTGCGTTCGGTGGCGGCACCTGCATGGTGCCCGGCGTGTGGCCCATACGGGCAAAGCGCGCCAGGCGACGGCTCTCGGCCTCATAGGCGTTGACCGGCAAGGTGTCATACGACAAGCCACCGGGGTGCGACACAAAGTACTGGCAGCCGCCCAGCGAGCGCTGCATCCAGGTGTCCACCACGTCAAAGGTCAGGGGCGCGTGCACGGCGATGGACGGGTGCAGGGCCGAAGGCGGGTTCCAGGCCTTGTAGCGCACGCTGGCCACAAACTCACCCACCACGCCCGTGGGCTGCAGGGGCAAGGGATTGCCGTTGACCGTGACTGCGTAGCGGCTGCTGTTGATGCCAGCCACCTTGACTTCCAGCCGCTCCAGGGACGAATCCACATAGCGCGCCGTGCCGCCGGCCGAGCCTTCTTCGCCCATAACGTGCCAGGGCTCCAGCGCCTGGCGCAGCGTGACTTGCACGCCCTTGGCCTGGATTTGGCCCACCAGCGGAAAGCGGAACTCCAAATGCGGCGCAAACCAGGCGGCGTCAAAGGCAAAACCCGCCTCTTGCAACTCGGTTATCACATCGTCAAAGTCTTCTTGTATGCAGTGCGGCAGCAAAAAGCGGTCGTGCAGCTCGGTGCCCCAGCGGGTCACAGGCGCCAAATAGGGCTTGTCCCAGAAGCGCGCCACCAGCGCGCGCAGCAGCAACTGCTGGACCACGCTCATGCGGGCGTGCGGCGGCATCTCAAAGGCGCGCAGCTCCAACAGGCCCAGACGGCCGGTGCTCGAATCTGGCGAGTACATCTTGTCGATGCAAAACTCGCTGCGGTGGGTGTTGCCGGTCACGTCCACCAAGATATTGCGCAAGGTGCGGTCCAGCAGCCAAGGCTGCATATAGCTATTGCCCCCACGCTCCCCCACTGCGTGTGGGTCGCTGCCCCCCGAGGGGGCCTTCGCGCCTTGGGACGGCCCGGCGGCGCTCA
>CANGHQ010000084.1 GCA_947453585.1 Burkholderiales bacterium
AAGACGTGGAGCAGCGCTTTGGCCATTACGACGCGCTGCAAGCACCCCCGGCGCCCGGCACCTGGGTCTGGATTCACGCAGTGTCTTTGGGCGAAACCCATGCGGCGGCCGCACTGCTGCAGCAACTGCGCCAGGCACTGCCCGGCATGCGTCTTTTGCTCACCCACGGCACGGCCACCGGGCGCGAAGCCGGGAGCAGCCTGCTGCAGCCAGGCGATGTGCAGGTCTGGCAGCCCTGGGACACGCCGGGCGCCACGCGCCGCTTTGTGCAGCACTTTCGTCCTCGCGTCGGCCTGCTGGTGGAAACCGAGGTCTGGCCCAATCTGGTGCGCGCCTGCCAGCAGGCCGGCGTGCCGCTGTGCCTGGTCAACGCGCGTCTGAGCGACAAATCGCTGCGCCAGTCGCAGCGCCTGGCCTGGCTGTCGCTGCCGGCGTTTCGGGCCCTGGCCGCCATCTGGCCGCAAACCGAGGACGACGCCCTGCGCCTGCGCCTGCTGGGCGCCACCGTGCAGCCGCCGCTGGGTAATTTGAAATTTGACACCACGCCCGACGCCGACCAGTGCGCCCAAGGCCTGGCGCTGCGCCGCAGCGTAGGCAAGCCGGTGCTGTTGTTTGCCAGTTCGCGCGAGGGCGAGGAACAAATGCTGCTGGATGCGCTGCGTGCTCGCGCAACTGCGGCATTAGGCGATACAAGCCGCAGTGTTCAACTCGGCGCGCCCGTAGCCGCTGCCACAACCACAACCGCAGCCGCCACCGTCGCCGTCGCCGTCGCCGCAACCGCAGTCGCGTCCGACGCCCTGCGCAGCGTGCAGTGGCTGCTGGTGCCGCGCCACCCGCAGCGTTTTGACGCGGTGGCGGCGTTGTGTGCGGCGGCGGGCCTGAGCGTGTCGCGCCGCAGCTTGGATGGCACGGGCTTTGCTCCGGCAGACATTTGGCTGGGCGACAGCCTGGGCGAGATGGCCTTGTATTTGGGGTTGGCCGATGTGGCGCTGCTGGGCGGCAGCTTTGCACCCCTGGGCGGGCAAAACCTGATTGAGGCGGCGGCCTGCGGCTGCCCAGTGGTGATGGGGCCGCACACCTTCAACTTTGCCCAGGCGGCAGAAATGGCGCAGCTAGAGGGCGCCGCCTATGAAGTGCCCGACATGGCGCAGGCGCTGGACCGCGCGTTGCAACTCGTGCAAGACCCCCTGGCGCTAGAGGCCAGCAGCAGCGCGGCGCTGGCTTTTGCGCTGCGCCACGCGGGTGCGGCGCAGCGCACCAGTGCGCAGATTGTGGAATTGCTGGCAATCACCAGAGGCTGACCACGCCCGCTTCTGAGCCAGGGCGGCGTAGGCTATTTATCCTTTGCTGCGGGTTTTATCGCTCCGCCCGCCCGCAAACCGTCATCGCCCCCCCGGTGTAGTGCGCCCATTGCGGCGCCGCGTCTCGGGGAAGCCTTTGCAGCCTTACTTGGCCAGCAGGTCGTTGACTTCTTGCAAATGGGTCTCGGCCAGCGTGCCGGCTGCCTGGCGCAGCTTGAGTCCGCCCACCAGCACGTCGTAGCGCGCTTTGGCCAGTTTGGCCTTGGTGTCAAAGAGCTGGCTTTGCGAGTTCAGCACGTCAATATTGATGCGCACGCCCACCTGGTAGCCGAGCTTGTTGGCGTCCAGCGCGCTTTGGCTTGACACCTCAGCCGCCTCAAACGCCTTGACCTGGCCCATGCCCGACTGCACGCCGTAAAACGCGGTGCGCGTGGTTTGCAGGGCGTTGCGCCGTGTCGTCTCCAAGTCGTTGCGTGCTTTTTCTTCCAGAGACACAGTTTCTTTGAGCTTGGCGTCCAGCGTGCGGCCCGTGAACAGGGGAATGGTCAGCGTCACGCCCACCGAGGCACTTTGGCCGTCGTTGGGGCGCGTGTTGCTGCCTGAAACACTATTGCTGTAAGCCTGCCCCGTGGACAACACGCCGGTGCTGGTGGACGAAGTGCTGGTTCCTCCCCAGGGGATGGACTTTCCAAGTGCAGCGCTCAGCGCCACGCTGGGCGCCGTGCTGGCGCGGGATTTTTCGGATTCGAGTTGCGCCAGTTCCAGTTCAATGCGTTTGCTTTGCACCTGGGCCTGGTTTTGCTCGGTGCTGGCGGTCCATTCGGCTTCGTTGCCAGCCACTGCGGGCAAGACCAGCGGCAGGCGCACGCCCACCGGTTGGGCATCGGTGGTGCCGACTTGTTGGTTGAGCAGGCTCTTCTTGATCGTCAGGTCGTTCTCGGCCGCGATTTCCTGGGCAATCACCAAGTCAAAGCGCGCCTGCGCTTCGCGGGTGTCGGTGATGGTGGCAGTGCCCACTTCAAAATTACGCTTGGCAGACGCCAGTTGCTCAGCCACGGCTGCTTTTTGGGCGCGCACAAAGGCGAGGCTATCGGCGGCGGCCAGCACGTCAAAGTAGGCGGCGCTCACGCGCACCATCAGGTCTTGCCCCGTGGCGCGCAAGCCGGCTTCCGCGATGGCTACGCCGCGCTGGGCCTGCGATATCACGACCTCATTGACGCGGTTGTACAGGGGCTGCGACAGTTGCACGCCCAAAGTGCCGTCGGTTTGGGCCTTGTCGCTGGTTGAGTCGGTGGTCGAGTACGGCAGGCCCGCCTGGCTGGTGCTATCCGTCTTGGCGCCGCCTTGCTCCCACCCACGCTTAAGCCCCGCCTGAAAGTTGACGCTAGGCGCGTACAAGGCCTGCGCCTGGTCTACTTTGGCCGATGTGGCGGTGAATTGCGCTTGCGCGGCCTGGTAGGCCGAGTCGTAGCCTTGCGCGGCGCGGTACAGCTCCATCAGGCTTTGCGCTTGGGCGGTGGAGGCGAGTCCCATGGCCAGCACCAGGGGGAGCAGAGTCAGGGGCTTGGAGAAAGTGGAACGGTGCATGGTGAATTCTCGGACGGTAAAAGGGTTTGCTGCGCGTTGGAAAAGATGCGGGGCAGGGCAGGGGTTTGGTGGCTGGGCGCCCTAGTAGCGCGCCACGCTCGGGTCAAGCTGCAATGACCAGGCGTCAATGCCGCCGGCAATATTGGCCACTTCGGCAAAGCCGTTGCTCACCAAAAAGCGCGCCACCTGCATGCTGCGCGCACCGTGGTGGCACAGGCAGGCGATCGGCTGGTCGGGGTCGAGTTCGGCCAGGCGCACCGGCACCACCGCCATGGGAATCGTCAGCAGTTGGTAGCCGTGCTTGGCGGCGTCTTTGCCCACGCTGGCCCATTGCAGCTCGTGCGGTTCGCGCACGTCGAGCAGCACCGTGCGCTCCAGCGGATGGGCTTTGGCCATGTCGGCCAGCCAGCGGGCAAAGTCAGAAGGGGCGATTTGGTCGATCATGCGCGCAGGGCTGGAAGTGACGGCGGGGGATGCGGTTTAAAAGTGAAAGTGCGAATGCTCGGCAAAACCGTGCAGGCGCGGGGCGTTGGCGTCCCACAGCTTGGTGCTTTGCAGGTCGGTGGGGCTCACGCGCGTGACCAGGGTGGCGCACATGATGGGCTCATCGCCCACCACGGCGATCAGGCGTCCGCCCACGGCCAGCAGGTCCAGCAGGTGCTGGGGCACATCGGCCACTGAGCCGCTGAGCATGATGGCGTCAAACGGGCCTTCCGAGCGCAGGGCTTTGGCGCCGTCGGCCACGCGCACTTCTGCGTTGTGGACACCGGCGCGCTGCAGGTTGGCGCGGGCCAGGGCCGCCAATTCAGGCTGAATTTCAAGGGACAGCACGCTTGCGCCCCGGCGCGCCAGCAGCGCGGCCATGTAGCCCGAGCCTGCGCCAATTTCCAGCACGCGCTCGTTGGGCTGCACTTGCAAGTCTTGTAGCAGGCGCGCTTCCATGCGCGGGGCCAGCATGCATTCGCCGTGGCCCAGGGGGATTTCCAGGTCGGCAAAGGCCAGGGCGCGGTGCGCGGGCGGCACAAAGTCTTCGCGCGGCACTTCGGCCAGCAGGGCCAGAATGTCGGTGTCGAGCACATTCCAGGGCCGGATTTGCTGCTCGATCATGTTGAATCGGGCTTGGGCGATGTTGCTGAGGTTCATACGGCGGCTTGCTTTGGTAAATGAAGGAAATTTGTTAATTTTACCGGGGCGCGATGGCGCTGGCGGCAGCCGGGTCGCCCAGGCCCAAAACTCTGCGGCCCCATTGCGCCAGATCATCCATATAGCAATACACCACCGGCACCACCACCAGCGTCAGCAGCGAGGAAGTAATCACCCCGCCAATCACCGCCTGGCCCATGGGCGCGCGCATCTCAGACCCTTCAGTCAGGGCAAAGGCCAGCGGCACCATGCCAAACACCATGGCCAGCGTGGTCATCAAAATAGGGCGCAACCGCACCTTGGCCGCCAGCAGCAGGGCGGCGTGGCGGTCCAGGCCGGGCACCGTGCTGCCGTCGGCGCCCCTATGGGGCGCGCGGGCGCGAATGGCAAAGTCCACCAGCAAAATCGCGTTTTTGGTGACCAAGCCCATCAGCATGATCACGCCAATCACCGAAAACATGGACAGCGTGGAGTTGAACATCAGCAGGGCCAGCACCACGCCAATAAGCGTGAGTGGCAGCGCCGTCATCAGCGCCAGGGGCTGCAAAAAGCTCTTGAACTGGCTGGCCAAAATCATGTAAATGAACACAATGGCCAGCGCCAGCGCCGAGATGGCGTAGCCAAAGGCCTCGGCCATGTCTTTGGTCGAGCCGCTGAACTTGTAGGCGTAGCCTTGGGGCATGGCGATTTCGTCCATCACCTTTTTGATGTCGGCCGACACTTCGCCGGCCGAGCGGCCCGAGACGTTGGCGCTGATGGCCACCTCGCGCGTCAGGTCGCGGCGGTTGATCTGGTTCGAACCGGTGGTTTCCACCACTTGCGCCACCTGGTTGAGGCGCACGATGCGGGTGCTGCCGTCGGCGGCATTGCTCAGGGCAAAGGGCAGGCGCTCCAGGTCTTGGGGGGTGTTGCGCGCCTCGGGGTTCAGGCGCACGTTGACGTCGTAGGTCTGGTCGTCGGCGGCGCGCCAGTTGCCCACGGTTTGGCCGGCCACCAGGGTGCGCAGGCTGCTGCCGATTTGCGCCACGCTCAGGCCCAGGTCGGAGGCCACCTCGCGGCGCACTTCCACGTTCAGCGTCGGTTTATTGGGCTTGAAGCTCGAATCCAGGTCCACCAAGCCAGGCACGCTGCGCAGTTTTTCCAGCGCGGACCGGGTGATGCGCTCCAGCGTGGGCGTGTCGGCGCCCTGGATAGAAAACAAGATTTGCTTGGACCCGCCCACCGAGTCCATCAAGCCGATGTGGGTGACGGTGATGCCCGGAATCTGCTGAAGGCGCGCGCGCAGCTTGATCGACATTTGCTCGATTCCCAGTTTGCGCTCTTTGCGGTCCACCAGACGGATATAGGTGCTGGCGTAAATTTTGCCCTGCGCGTTGCCGGTGTTGATGGTGGTCAGCGTGTAGCGCACCTGAGGGTAAGAGCGCACGATGGCTTCCACTTCGCGCGCCTTGGCTTCGGTCACTTCCAGAGAGGTGCCGGTAGGGGTATTGAAGTTGAGTGTGGTTTCCGAAAAGTCCGACTTGGGCACGAACTCGGTGCCCAACAGCGGCACCATGGCCACACTCAGCGCAAACACGGCCACGGCCAGCAGCACTGTTTTGATCTTGTGCACCAGCGCCCAGGCCAATATGCCCTGGTAGCCATGCGCCAGCAACTCGGTGGCGCGCTCAAACCAGCCGGTAATGCGGCCCAGGGTGCGGTCATATAGCGTCACAGGCGGGCCGCGCAGGCTAATGTGTTCCACCGCCGGGTCGTGCCAGATGCTCGACAACATGGGGTCCAGCGTAAAGCTGACAAACATGGAAATCAGCACCGCCACCACAATGGTCAGGCCAAACTCGTGAAAAAACTTGCCGATGATGCCGCCCATAAAACCAATGGGCAAAAACACCGCCACGATGGACAGCGTGGTGGCCAGCACCGCCAGGCCAATCTCTTGCGTGCCATCAAGCGAGGCCTGGAACGGCGTTTTGCCCATTTGCACATGGCGCACGATGTTTTCGCGGACCACGATGGCATCGTCAATCAACAAGCCCACGCACAGCGACAAGGCCATCAGGGTGATCATGTTGATGGTGAAGCCAAACATGTACATGAACAAAAACGTGCCGATGATGGCAATCGGCAGCGTCAAGCCCGTAATCACGGTAGAGCGCCACGAGTTCAGGAACAAGAAAACAATCAGCACGGTTAAGACCGAGCCCTCGACCAGCGTGCGCGTCACGTTGTTGACCGACACCCTAATCGAGCGCGAACCGTCGGTAATCGGGGTGAGTTTGATGCCTGGGGGCAGCTGCTTTTGCAGCTCGGCGAGCGTTTTTTGCAGCCCGTCCACCACGGCAATGGTGTTTTCGTCTTGCGCCTTTTGCACCGTGAGCATCAGCGTGCGTTCGCCGTTGTACAGCGCCAGGCTGTCAATCTCTTGCGCGCCGTCGCGCACTTGCGCCAATTGGTTGACCCGCACCGGCGCGCCGTTTTTGCGCGCTACGATGATCTGGCCAAAGTCTTCCGGGCGCTGCACGCGCGCGGCGATCTGGATGGTGCGCTCTTGCTGAAGCGAGCGGATGCTGCCCACGGGCAGGTCCTGGTTTTCGTTGCGCACCGCAGCCACCACTTGGTCTGGGGTAATGCCAAAGGCTTCCAGCGCCTGCGGGTCGAGGTAGATGTTGATCTCTCGCTTGGTGCCGCCCACCACGGTGGCCGAGCCCACGCCGCGCACGTTCTCCAGCCGCTTTTTGAACACCTGGTCGGCCCAGTTGGTGAGTTCTACTGCGCTCAGGCGGGGCGCGCCCGCGCTGGCGTCCGGCAGCACCGCCACCGACCAAATGGCTTTGGCAGATGGGTCAAAGCGCAGCACGCGCGGCTCTTTTACTTCGGCGCGCAGCAGGGGTTTGACGGCGGCCACTTTTTCCCGCACGTCATCGGCGGCCTTGCGGCCATCGATGTGCAGGCCAAACTCAATCACCACCACCGACTGGCCTTCGTAGCTGCGCGAGGTCAGGGCGTTGATGCCGGCGATGGAGTTGACGCTTTCTTCGATTTTTTTGGAGACTTCGGTCTCAACGATCTCGGGCGACGCGCCGGGGTAGTCGGCAATCACCACCACCACCGGAAAGTCAATGTTCGGAAACTGGTCCACCTGCAGGCGCTGCAGGGAAAACAGGCCCAGCACCATCAGGGCCAGCATCATCATGGTGGCAAAGACCGGGTTGTGCAGGCTGACACGGGTGAACCACATGGCTTACTTTGCTCCGCCGTTGGTGCTGACCAGCGTGTCGGCCAGCATGGGCCCC
>CANGHQ010000085.1 GCA_947453585.1 Burkholderiales bacterium
AAGCCAGAACCCCCGCAACAAACACCAAGGACGCCAGCAAAGGCCAAAGCCAAAACCCGGCACGTACCCAGCGCGGCGCGGGAGCCAGAGTGGGACCAAATGTGACGGGCATGGGCGAAGTCTAGCGCTGCAAAACCGGGGGTTTACCCGCGCTTTGGGCTGTTTTACAGCCCAAATGTGGAAAACCACAATGGCGCCGTACACCCGGCCCACGCACACTGCGCACCATCCATTTTTTAAATCAAAGGACTATTGCCATGCAACACTTTGCCCGCCGCACCTTGCTTCAAGCCGCTTTTGTGGCCACCGCCGCACTTTCAAGCACCCTGGTGCTAGCGCAAAACCCCATCATCATCAAGTTCAGCCACGTGGTGGCGCCCGACACGCCCAAGGGCAAGGGCGCCCAGCGCTTCAAAGAATTGGCCGAGCAGCGCTCGGGCGGCCGGGTGAAAGTGGAGCTGTACCCCAACAGCCAGTTGTACAAAGACAAGGAAGAGCTCGAAGCCCTGCAACTCGGTTCCGTGCAAATGCTGGCGCCCTCGCTGGCAAAGTTTGGCCCCTTGGGTCTGAAGGAATTTGAAGTCTTTGACCTGCCCTTCCTGTTCAAGGACACCGAGGCGTTTCGCGCCATTACCGACGGCCCCCTGGGCGCTGAGCTGTTCAAAAAGCTCGAAGGCAAAGGCATCCAGGGCCTGGCCTATTGGGACAATGGTTTTCACATCATGAGTGATAACAAGCCGCTGCACGCGGTGGCCGACTTCAAGGGCCAGAAGATGCGCATCCAAAGCTCCAAGGTGATCGACGCCCAAATGCGCGCGCTGGGCGCGATTCCGCAGGTAATGGCGTTTAGCGAGCTGTACCAGGCGCTGCAAAGCGGCGTGGTGGACGGCACCGAAGGCGTGCCATCAAACTTCTACACCCAAAAGATTTTTGAGGTGCAAAAGCACATCACTATTTCCAACCACGGCCATCTGGCCTATGCGGTGATCGTGAACAAGCCCTTCTGGGACGGTCTGCCTGCCGATATTCGCACCACGCTGACGGGAGCAATCAAAGACGCCACCACCTACGCCAACGCAATTGCCGCCACCGAGAACGCGCAAGCCCTGGACAAAATCAAGGCCAGCGGAAAAACCACGGTCTACACACTGACGCCTGCCGAAACCACCGAGTGGAAAAAAGCGCTAATGCCCGTGCACAAGGAAATGGAATCGCGCGTGGGCAAGTCCACGATTGACGCCGCCTACAAGGCCGCCGGATTTGTGGCACCCAAGTGAGCACACGCACGTAGTACAGACTTAAGGAGACACAGGTGATCAACCGCTTTCTAAACCACATCGAGGAGTGGCTGATCGCCTTTCTCATTGGTGCCGCCACCTTGGTAATTTTCTTTGCCGTGGCGCACCGATTTTTGTCCGGGGTGCCGGTGATTCAGGACTACACCATCCAGCTCAATGTGAGTTGGGCGCAGGAACTGTGCATCTTCATGTTTGTGTGGATGGCCAAGTTTGGCGCCGCTTATGGCGTGCGCACCGGCATCCACGTGGGCGTGGATGTGATTATTCGCAAACTCACCGGCAAGCCTCAGCGCATGCTGATTTTGTTCGGTTTGCTCTCGGGCGCCTTGTTCACCGGCACGGTGGCCGCGCTAGGGGCCAACTTTGTCTGGCACATCGGCCATACCGACCAGGTGTCTGCCGACCTGGAAGTGCCCATGTGGTGGGTGTATTTGTGCGTGCCACTGGGTTCATCCTTGATGTGCTACCGCTTCTTGCAAGTAGCTTGGGCCTTTGCCCAAGGCGCCGAATTGCCACACCACGACCACGGCCACGTGGACGGCATTGACGACATCGACCCCAACGATCTTCTGGCCACCGCCAAGCCCGCCCCAGGAGCTCGCGCATGAACGCCGCCATCATTTTTGTGCTGCTGATCGTGCTAATGCTCACCGGCATGCCGATCAGTATTTCGCTGGGTCTGACGGTGCTGACCTTTCTGTTCACCATGACCGACGTGCCGGTGCAATCGGTGGCGCTCAAGCTGTTTACCGGTATCGAGAAGTTCGAAATCATGGCGATTCCGTTCTTCATTCTGGCGGGCAACTTTTTGACGCACGGCGGCGTGGCGCGGCGCATGATCCGCTTTGCCACCAGCATGATCGGTCACTGGCATGGCGGACTTGGCCTGGCTGGCGTGATGGCCTGCGCCCTGTTTGCGGCCGTGTCGGGCTCGTCGCCGGCCACGGTGGTGGCCATTGGCTCGGTGATTTTGCCGGCCATGGTCAAACAAGGCTTTCCCAACAAGTTTGGCGCCGGCATTTTGACCACCTCGGGCTCGCTGGGCATTCTTATTCCGCCCTCCATTGCGATGGTGATGTTCTCGGTGTCCACCAACGTGTCCGTGGGCTCGATGTTCATTGCCGGCATCGTGCCGGGGATCGCGCTGGCCATCGCCCTGGGCACGACCACCTGGTACATCGCCCGCAAGAACGACTACCCGCGCATGCCCAAGGCCACTTGGGGCGAGCGATTTGTGGCGTTCAAGGACAGCATCTGGGGCCTGATGCTCATTGTGGTGGTGATGGGCGGCATTTACAGCGGCATCTTCACCCCCACCGAGGCGGCTGCCATGGCGGCGGTCTACGCATTCATCGTGGCGGTGTTTGTCTACAAAGACATGCCGCTGAAAAAAGTGCCCAAGGTTCTGCTCGATTCGGCCAGCATGAGCGCCATGCTGCTCTACATCATCACCAATGCGGTGCTGTTTAGCTTCCTGATGACCAGCGAGAACATTCCCCAGGCCATGGCCGACTGGATGATCAACCAGGGTTTTGGCCCTGTGGCCTTTTTGCTGGTGGTCAATATCTTGCTGTTGCTGGCCGGTAATGTGATGGAGCCCAGCTCCATCATCCTGATCCTGGCGCCCATCCTGTTCCCGGTGGCAGTCAAGCTCGGCATCAACCCGATTCACTTCGGCATCCTGATCGTGGTGAATATGGAAGTGGGCATGTGCCACCCGCCGGTCGGGCTGAACCTGTACGTGGCTTCGGGCATTACCAAAATGGGCATCAGCGAACTGACCATGGCCGTCATGCCCTGGCTGCTGACCATGCTGGCCTTCTTGGGCGTGGTCACCTATGTGCCCGCGCTTACCTTGTGGCTGCCGCGTTTGCTGGGGATGACGGTCTAGGGGCTGCCCGCGCGGTAGGATGGCTGCATGGACAGCATCCGCATCGACAAATGGCTTTGGGCCGCGCGCTTTTACAAAACACGCTCGCTGGCCACCGAAGAAGTGGGCAAAGGCCGGGTGCAAATCGCCCAGCAAGACGTAAAACCCTCGCGCGAAGTGCGCGTGGGCGACACCGTGGTGCTGTGGCAGGCCAGCGTCAAGCGCACGGTGGTGGTCAAGGGCATTAGCGGCACGCGCGGCTCCGCCCCGGTGGCCCAAACGCTGGATGAAGAAACCGCGCAAAGCGTGCTCGACCGCGCCCAAGCCGCCGAACAACGCCGCCTGCACGCCGAGCCGGCACTGGCCATTGCCCACGGCCGCCCCACCAAACGCGACAGGCGCGACCTGCAAAAAGGCCTGAACGCCCGCTGGAGCGCGTCGATAGACGACTAGGCTGCGCCGCGCCTTAAAGCGGCGATAATCGCCCACCCGTCCTTGCGGCAGAAATTCGCCCCCGAATTTCCCCCAGAATTTGCGAAAGTTGTTCGATGACCGCCCCTACCCTCCCCACCCAGCCCGTGGCCATTTCTTCCGTCCAAGACATCGTGGCCGACATGCGCGCCGGAAAAATCGTCATCCTGGTGGACGAAGAAGACCGTGAAAACGAAGGCGACCTCGTACTCGCCGCCGACCACGTCACGCCCGAAGCCATCAACTTCATGGCCCGCTTTGGCCGGGGCCTGATTTGCCTGACCCTGACCCGCGAGCGCTGCGAACTGCTCAAGCTGCCACCCATGACAGTGCGCAATGGCGACAAAAAGGGCACCGCGTTTACCGTGTCCATTGAAGCCGCCGAGGGCGTGACCACCGGTATTTCTGCCGCCGACCGCTCACGCACCGTGCAAGCCGCCGTGGCGCCGGGCGCCGTGGCTGATGACCTGGTGCAGCCCGGTCACATATTCCCCCTGCAGGCGGTGGACGGCGGCGTGCTGATGCGCGCAGGCCACACCGAAGCTGGTTGCGACCTGGCCGCCATGGCCGGCTGCAGCCCGGCCGCCGTGATCTGCGAGATCATGAAAGACGACGGCACCATGGCCCGGCTGCCCGATTTGCAGCTGTTTGCTGCCGAACACGGCATCAAGATTGGCACCATTGCCGACCTGATTGCACACCGCAGCCAGGTCGATTCGCTGGTCGAACGCAAGGGCAGCCGCCCCTTCAAAACCGCTGTTGGCGACTTTACCGCCCACATTTTTCAAGACACCACCGGCCACGGTGTGCACCTGGCGCTGGTCAAAGGCGAATGGGCTGCGGGCGAGGTCGTATCTGCCCGCGTGCACGAGCCGCTGTCGGTGCTCGACGCGCTGGAAGTGGGCCGCTCGCTGCATTCGTGGAGCCTAGACGCCGCGCTGGCGCATGTGGCCCATGAGGGACGCGGCGTGGTGGTGCTGCTCAACTGCGGCGAGAGTGGCGAGCAGCTGCTGGCCCAGTTTGACGGCACGGCCCGCCCGGCGCACGCGCCTGAGCGCGGTCGCATGGACCTGCGCACCTATGGCGTGGGCGCCCAAATATTGCGCCTGTGCGGCGTGCACAAAATGCGTTTGATGGGCAGCCCCCGACGCATGCCCAGCCTGACCGGCTACGGCCTGGAAACCGTGGGCTACCTTAGCCCCACCGCTGCCTGAGCCGCCACCCCGACACAACCACACCCGTACACAGAAGGAAAACCCCATGTTTGGCGCAGACAAAGGCAACGTTGCCGATACCGACAGCCGTATGGACGGCAAGCAACTGCGCATTGGCATCGTGCAAGCCCGCTTTAACGCCGGCGTGACCGACGCGCTGGCAGCCGCCTGCAAGCAAGAGCTGCTGGCCCTGGGCGTGGCCGAGCGCGACATCCACCACTTCACCGTGCCCGGCGCACTCGAAGTGGCCACCGCCTTGCAGGCCCTGGCCGAGAAAACCCGCTACGACGCCTTGGTGGCGCTGGGCTGCATCATCCGTGGCGAGACCTACCACTTTGAACTGGTGGCCAACGAATCGGGCGCCGCCGTGACCCGCGTGGGGCTGGACTACCAAATCCCCATCGCCAACGCGATTTTGACGGTTGAAAACATGGCGCAGGCCGAAGCCCGCCAAGTAGACAAAGGCCGTGACGCCGCCCGTGTGGCCGTGGAAATGGCCAATTTTCTGGAAACCATTTAATGACCGACACCCCCGCAGCCGCCCAGCGCCCTCCCCGCCAATCCCGCGTGGGCCTGACCGCCACCGGCGCCCGCAAGGCCGGCAGCAAAAACAACCGCAGCCGCGCCCGCGAATTTGCGCTCCAGGCCCTGTACCAGCGCTTGGTGGGCAAAAACTCTGCCGCCGACATTGACACCTTTACCCGCGATCTGGCCGGCTTTAACAAAGCCGACGCCGCGCACTTTGACGCGCTCTTGCACGGCTGTATTGACCATGCGGACGCGCTCGACGCCCTGATCCTGACCCGGCTGGACCGTCCCATGACCGAGATCTCGCCGGTAGAGCACGCGGTGATGTGGATTGGCGTCTATGAGATGCAGCACTGCCCCGACGTGCCCTGGCGCGTGGTGCTCAACGAATGCATTGAGCTGGCCAAGGAATTTGGCGGCACCGACGGCTTCAAGTACGTCAACGCCGTGCTCAACGGCTTGGCGCCTGAGCTCCGTGCTCTGGAAGTGCAAGCCGACCGGGCGAAGCACCCCGCGGCTTGATAGCCGCCTTCAGAAATGCAGATCTCCCGCCGCGCCGAAAAAATAGAGCCTTTTTATGTGATGGAAGTGGCCAAGGCCGCCTCCGAGCTGGGCCGCAGCGTGGCGCACACCGATGCGCCCATGGTGTTTTTGAACATCGGAGAGCCCGATTTCACTGCCCCGCCCCTGGTGCAAGCCGCAGCCCAGCGCGCCATCAGCCAAGGCCACAGCCAATACACCCAAGCCACCGGCCTGCCCGCCTTGCGCGAACGCATCAGCGACTGGTACGCCAGCCGCTTCGGTGTCAACGTTCCCGCCAGCCGCATTGTGGTCACGGCCGGCGCGTCTGCTGCACTGCAACTCGCCTGCCTGGCGCTGATCGACGCGGGCGACGAAGTGCTCATGCCCGACCCCAGCTACCCCTGCAACCGGCATTTTGTGAGCGCCGCCGACGGGCGCGCGGTGCTGATTCCTACCACCGCAGCGCAACGCTTTCAGCTCAGCGCCGACCAGGTGCAAGCCGCCTGGGGCCCCAAGACACGCGGCGTGCTGCTGGCATCGCCCTCTAACCCCACCGGCAGCTCGATTGACCCGGACGAGCTGCGCCGCATCCATGCCGTGGTGCAGGCGCGTGGTGGCGTGACGATGGTGGACGAGATTTACCTGCCCCTGAGCTTTGACGCCCACTACGGCCAGACCGCGCTGGCGCTGGACGACTCGGTCATCAGCATCAACAGCTTTAGCAAATACTTCAATATGACCGGCTGGCGCCTGGGCTGGATGGTGGTGCCGCAGGCGCTGGTGCCGGTGATCGAGCGCCTGGCGCAAAACCTGTTTATCTGCCCCAGCACCATCGCCCAGCACGCGGCGCTGGCCTGCTTTGAGCCCGAGAGCATCGCCCTGTACGAGACCCGCCGCGCCGAGTTCAAAGCCCGGCGCGACTACTTTGTGCCCGCGCTGCAAAGCCTGGGCCTGGACGTACCAGTGGCGCCCGACGGCGCGTTTTACGCCTGGGCCGATTGCTCTGCGGCGTGCGCGCGGCTAGGGCTCAAAGACAGCTGGGATTTCTCGTTTGCCGTGATGCAACAAGCCCATGTGGCCATCACGCCGGGGCGCGACTTTGGCACCGACCTCACGGCACAATTTGTACGCTTTTCCACCGCCAGCTCGATGGAACAATTGCACATGGCAATAGCACGCCTGCGCAAAATGCTGGCCTGAGCCGCATTCCCCTATTTTTTGAAAACACCCCCTGGGCTTTCACCATGAACCAAGACCTGAACATTCTCCAACTCGTGCTGCACGCCAGCTTTGTGGTGCAAATCGTCATGGCGCTGCTGATGCTGGTGTCGCTGTCGAGCTGGTCGGCG
>CANGHQ010000086.1 GCA_947453585.1 Burkholderiales bacterium
CACAAAGCGCGCCGGGTGGCGCACGCTCAGGCCCTCGCGCTCGACCACGTTTTCGCCCGAAGCGGCCACGTCAATCAGCAAGTCCACCAGGTGGTCTTCGAGCAGGTTGACCTCGTCAATGTACAAATAGCCCCGGTTGGCGCGCGCGAGCAACCCCGGCTCAAAGGCCTTGACGCCCTGCGACAGCGCGCGCTCCAGATCAAGCGCGCCCACCACGCGGTCTTCGGTGGCGCCCAGGGGCATGTCCACCACCGGCACGCTGACCAGCTGGCTGGCCATGGCGCCAGGTTTGGCCGCCGCGCGCGCGGCGCAGTCGGGGCAGGTGGCAGCGGCCGGGTCGCAGCCGTAGCGGCAGCCCACCACGGCGCGCATTTTGGGCAGCAAGGCGGCCAGCGCCCGCACAGCGGTGGATTTGCCGGTGCCCCGGTCGCCAAACACCAGCACGCCGCCAATGCTCGGGTCAATGGCGGTGAGCAAAATCGCCAGCTTCATTTCGTCTTGGCCGACGATGGCGGAAAAAGGAAAAGTGAGTGCCATACAAATAAAAGAGAAGGGTCAAAGTTGGGAGATGGCGCGGCCTTGGGGGGCGGCTGCGGGCGCGGGCATGGACGCAGCTGCGGCGGGCAGTTCGCCCGGCTCGGGCTGCAGGCCATAGGGCTGCATGAGCTGCCACACATGGGCGGGCACCATTTTTTTCATGCGCTGGGGCTCTTCGCGGCGCAGGTGGATGATGGTTTCTGCGGCCTTCATCTCGACCCGGGCGCGGGCAAATTCCAGGCCGCGCGGGCCCACTTTGGGCATCAGCCAGCCCACGATGGGGCGCAGCCAGTCGGGCATGCGCCGCAGCGGCAGGCCACCGGCGGCGCGCTGCACATTGCCAATAAAGCCCTTGACCGCACCGGCGCGCTTGCCCGCGCTGCCCGGCGCGCTAAGCTGCACCTCGTCGCCCAGCAAGTCGAGCATCTGCTGGCCGCGCGCGTTGCGCACCAAAAGCCACTGCTGGCCTTCGCCGCCCATATAGCCCACGGTGATGTCCGACAGCACGTTGGTGTAGTCCACGCAGCTGCGGCAAGTCATAGGAAAAAAGTCGGGCCGCAACTGCGACAAGGGCAGTTGCAAAAACGGAATCTCGCGGCGGCGGCCATCGTCAAAGCGCAGCTCGACGTGGTAGTCGGCCCGAAATTCGAGATAGGAGATCGCTTTGGGGTCGTCTTGGGTTTGGCCGGCCACCAGGCCCAAAAACTCATGGAAGTTTTCGGTGGTGGTGTTGTCTGAGCAGGGCGTGCCAATCACGTAGATCTGCTCAAAGCCCAGCTCTTTTTCAAGCGCGCGCAGGGCGTAAATCTGGCAGGCCACGCCCACCACCGCCAGCCGGGTGATGCCCTGGGCGCGCGCGGGCTCCAAGAGCGCCAGCAGCGGCGCGTAGCCCATGCGCATGCCCCGGCACTGCGCCATGTCTTGCGCCTGGGTGACCAGCACGGGCACGGGTTTCCAGCGGTCTTGGGGGTCGGGGGCCATGGCCAGCACGGCTTGCACCTGGCCCGTCTCTAGCAGGCGCTCGGCAATGCGGGTGGTAATGCCGCTCCACTGCGCGCCCACTGCCGGTTGGCGCAAGGTGGCGCGCAGCGTCTGCAAGTGGGGGCCAAAGTGCATCTCGTTGGGGCGGGCCGGGTCGCGGGTGCGGCCGTGCACCTGCACCTCCAGCCGGGGATAGTCGGGCTGGATGAACTGGCAGGCACTGGCGCAGCGCCTAGGCGCGCTGCTGCGCGAGACGCCGCAGTCGGTGCACAGGTCGCGGTGCGGCGCGGGGCCTGCAAGGTTGGGGAGCGCGGTCATGGCCGCATACTACCCAATTGGCAGGCCGAAAACGCTAAAGCGTATATTTATTCTGACAACGAAGTCTGTACTTTATTCCCACTAATCCAGCGAAACCGGCACCACCGGCGCCTGCCCGGCGCTGATGAAATAGCTGCGCACCAGGTTGCCACCCCGGTAGGTATTGAACTGGCCACTGCGCCGCGCCGCCGCAGGCGCCAGGCCGCCGTATTCCGGGAAGTCGGCGTCCGTCCAGACAAACAGCCGGTCGCGGCTGCGCGGCTGGTGCGCTACATCCAGCAGGTTGAACTGGCTGGGGCGCGCGCTTTGGGCGGTTTGCGCCGACACGTTGGCGTCGGTGTAATAGATGATTTCGGCGCTGAGCTGGTGCGAGGGCGACACGGCGCGCAGGTAGTCGGGGTGCTTTTTGAGCTCTTCGCCCAGCTCGCGCCAGCCGTAAAACCAGTTGGTGGCGTCGGCCGTGGCCATGGGCGCGGACCAGCGCTCCAGCGGCAGCACGCTAAAGCGCGCGTGCAAGGTGGCCGTCATGGCCATGCCCAGCGTCATGGCCAGCGCCACCGACCACAAGCCCCGGCGTAAGAGCGAATAGCCGTCCAGGCAGTATTTGCTGACCAATATGCTGAAAGAAAAATAGGCAAACGCCGGCCAGTTGGCGCCCGACACATTGCGCAGCGACGTAAGCGCAAAAAACGCGATCACCGGCACCGAGGTGCACACCACAAACAGCATGGCCTTGTCTTTGCGCACCAGCGCCACCCCGGCGGCCACCATGCCCAGCAGCCACACCAGCGGCCCGGTCAAGAGCAGCTGGCCGGCCGCGTATTCGGCCACGTTGAGCGCGTCCAGCGCATTGCCACCCAGGCCGTGGTGCAGCTGCCAGCGAAAAGACACCCAGTCGTTCTGGCTGTTCCACCACACCACGGGCGCAAACACCGCCAGCCCCAAGAGCAGCGCCAGATACGGGTGCACGGTTTTAAGCCAGCGCCGCTCGTCGGTGAGCAACAGGTACAGCAAAAAGCACGGCGCCATCAGCACGGCCGTGTACTTGGACATAAGCCCCAGGCCAAACACCAGCCCCAGCGGATACCAGCGCCAGGCCTGGCCGCTTTGCAAGACCTGCCAAAACAAATAGACGCCCAGGCACCAAAAAAACACCACCGGCACGTCGGGCGTCATCACAATGAGGCCCAGCATGGTCAGCGGGTACAGGTTGAACAAAATCACGCTGCCTGCGGCCACCGCCTCGCTCTTGAACAACTGCAGCGCCAGGCGCCACATCATCACGCTGGCCGCCAACAACACCAGCGAGCCCGACAGCCGCACCCACAGCTCCGACTTGGAGACCAAGGTGCTGGCCCAAATGAAATAGGCCACCATGGGCGGGTGGTCAAAATAGCTCCAATCGAGGTAGCGCGACCACAGCCAGTAATAGGCCTCGTCGGGGTGCAGTTGCAGCGCTTGCGACAAATGCAGGCGCCACAGGGCGAGCAAGGCGACCACCACCACCGTGTTGCGCCGGGTCAGCAAATTTTCCATGGCAAGCGACATCCTTGAAACCGGGCGCCGCTGTTGGAAAGGGGCGCCAGGCGATTGAATTGCGATGCGCGCCGGTTGGCGCGGCCATCGCCTCAATCTGGGATTTTTGCCAATTTGCTATTAAATTAAGTGACCTTTGTCAGGAATCTGGGGGAAGCCTTGTTCTTCACAAAATTACCGATTTTTTTGGTGCAGGGCCAGCATCTAAACTTGATTCGCCAGTCCAACCCAAAAGCAAAAATTTCTCACCGTATGCACCCCCAACGCCCAACCTCGGCCCGCACCCAGCCGCTGGAACTCACCCTGCTCTTGACCAGCTTTATCGCCGTCACCTATGCGTTTGGCGTTTACCTTTTTTCCACGCTGCTGCCAGACATGCGCGCGGCGCTGGCGTTGAACTACACCGAGATCGGCTGGATTACCGGGCTGGGGCAAGTGGGCTTTTTGGTGGGCGCTTTTATGTGTGCCCATCTGGTGCGCTGGCTGGGCGCGGTGCGGCTGATTTTGGGCTCGGTGTTTGCCTGCGGCGCCTGCCTGGCGCTGATGCCGCTGGTGGCCAATGCGGTGCAAATCGCCGCGCTCATGGTGATTACCGGCGGCGCGGCGGCCACCGTGTGGGTGCCCATGGTGGCGGTGGTGCAAGGCGGTATTGCCGCGCGGCACCAGGGCAAGGTGCTGGGATTGCTGTCCTCAGGCACGGCCTATGGCTTGTTTTTGAACGGATTTAGCACGCCTGCGCTGCTGCCTTTGGGTGGTTGGAAGTTGGTGTGGGTGTTTTCGGCCGTGCTGACGTTTGCGCTCTGGGCCTGGGGCGTATCGCGCCTTCGGGTGGGCCCGGGTGCGACCCCGAATGCGGACGCCCAAGCGCCACACCCAGCAGGCGACACGGGCTGGCGCGCTCTGGTGCGCGACCCTTTGGCGCTGGTGGTCATGCTCTTGATGTTTTTCAACGGCATCGCCTGCATGCCGACCATGAACTACCTGGTCTCGTTTTTGCGCGAAGAGCTGGGCTACAGCGCCCAATCGGCGGGCTGGGTGTGGTCCACCATCGGGTTTGTGGGCATGTTTGGCGGCTTGGCCATGGGCGCGCTGGCCGACAGGATTACGGTGGCCCGGGCGCTGAGCCTGAGTTACCTCTTGCTGGCCTTGTGCACCTTGCTGTTTTTGCACCATGCGTCCATGGCGGAGGTGTTGGTGGGCGGGGCGCTGTTTGGGCTGGTATTCAACTCAATCTTCGGGCTGGTTCCGGCCTTTGTCAGCCTGTCGTTTGATGCGCGCAAGGCCACTGCCGTGTTTGCCATGTGCAACGTCTTGCTCGGGCTGGGCTCGATGTTGGGTAACTTGCTGGGCGGCTTGCTGCGGGAGCAACAGCAGTCGTTTGTGCCGGCCTACCTGGCCTCGCTGGGGGTGGATGTGATGTTGATTGGCCTGAGCCTCTACTTGGTGGCCGCGCGCCGCCGCAAAGCAGCGCTGGCCTAAACCCTAGACCGTGCGCCGCAGCGCCTCAAAAAACAGCTCTGACTGCAGCCGCTCGCTCATGCTTTGCTGCGCCACCAGCGCGGCCACTTCGGCGCCTACCGGCAGCAGCGGCAAGCCGGTGGACAAGGCGAGCACCTGGGACATGCAGGCGCGTTCCAGGTAGTACAAATCGTCATAGGCGTAGTCCATGCGCTGGCCGCAGACCACCACGCCGTGGTTGCCCAAAAATGCCACATCGGCGCCTTGCATGGCGGTGGCGATGCGTTCGCCCTCGCTGGCGTCCAGCGCCAGGCCGTTGTAATGGGCGTCAATGGCCAGCCGGCCATAAAAGCGCATGGCGTTTTGCGACAGCGTGGTGTCCAGCGCCCGCGAGCGGGTGAGCGTGAGCGCTGTGGCGTAGGGCATGTGGGTGTGCAGCACGCAGGCCTTGCCCGCAATGCGGTGCACGGCGGCGTGGATGAACATGGCAGTAGATTCGACCGGATGGCGCCCGGCCAGCACGGTGCCGTCAGCGTCCACCAGCACAATGTCGTCGGCGCCAATCTCGCTCCAAAGCAAGCCCTGGGGATTGAGCAAAAAGCGCCCGCTGGCGTCGGGCAGCTCGACGCTGAAGTGGTTGCACACGCCTTCGCTCAGGCCATGGTGGGCAGCAGCGCGTAGCGCCAGCGCCAGGTCAGCGCGCAGGCGGGCTACGGTGGGGGATTGGTAGTCTTGTTGGTGCATGGTGGTTTTGGGTGGTGATAGCCGGGTAGGCGGCCCTAAACACGGGGTTCGGGTGATGGCCCCAATTTACCGCAGTTTGACGCCACCGCCGTCTTGCCGACCCAAGCCACCTGGATAAGCGCTGCAGGTGGATGCGCCCCGCGCACGGCAATGCTATTTGCTGGTCTCTGGCTGCGCCAGCCATTGCAACGCAACTTCGTCCTGGCCAGGATAGGGCCAGGCCTCAATCACCACGGATTGCCCGGCGCGCAGCGGCAAATCATGGCCAGGACACACAAAGTAGTCGCCGGGGGCGCCCAGCGGCGCGTCCTGCGTGACCCAGGCGCGGCCGCTCGTGGCCCGCAGCACGGTGGCTGCGCGCAAGGTCACCGACACGGCCCGGCCGCGGGGCAGGCTCCACGCAGACGCAAGGGGGCTCGCCAGCGGACGGCAGGACACAGACAACGTTGGCTGCGCCGAAGTGGCACTTGCGGACGCAGCGTTCAGACACAGAGAAGGCATAAATTACTCCTTTAAAATTTGGTTACTGACAGGCAATATTCCTCCTGAAAGGCCACCTTCGTCCAATGAAAACGGGCAAGGCTATTGATTCCATCCACGCATGAATCACCGCGCACAACACACCCTATGTCCAACGCTTTGAACGCCCGAACCCATGCTCGACTGCGCACCCGCCCCATTGGCGTGGGCTATTTGCGCGCACTAGAGGCGGTGGCACGCCACCTCAATTTCCGGGCAGCCGCCGAAGAACTCGCGCTGACGCAAAGCGCCGTGAGCCGCCAGATTCAAGCGCTTGAAGACGAGGTGGGGCAGCCGCTTTTCTTGCGCAAGACGCGCTCGGTAGAGCTGACGCACGCGGGCCGGCAACTGCTGCAAGCTGCGGCGCCAGCGCTGGAGCAAATCGACAGCGCAGTGCGTTTGGTGCGGCGCACCGCTGGGCGCAAGAGCGTGGCGATTTCGACCTCGGCGTCGTTTGCGTCCATGTGGCTGCTGCCGCGCCTGGAAGCGTTTCAGGCCGAACACCCAAACATCGACATCCGCATTGACGCGACGGACGCCATCGTTGACCTGGGCACCAGCGACATGGACATCGCTATTCGCTACAGCCGCCCTGACGCTATGGACTCGGCGGCGGTGCAACTGTTTGGCGAACAGCTCGCGCCGGTGGCCAGCCCCTGGTTGCTTGCGAGCAGTCCGCCCTTGGCCCAGCCCTCGGACCTGGCGGGCTTTGCGCTGCTGGAGGTAGCGCACCGCATGCACAACATGGAATTCATGACCTGGCAGCACTGGCTCGACGGCAAGCAGCTCGCGCGCCTGGAGCCCAAGCGCTGGATGTATTTCAATTACGCCCACCAAATTGCGCAGGCCGCGCTCACCGGGCAGGGCGTTGCCTTGGCGCGCATGCCCTTGGTGGCCGACAGCCTGGCCCGTGGCGATTTGGTGGAAGTCTTGCCGGGCTCACGCGTGAACACGCCTTGCGCCTACTGGTTGCTGGTGGGGCCGCGCAGCCAAGGTCGCGCAGAGGTGCAGGCTTTTTGCGACTGGCTGCTGGCGCAGGCGGCCATTACCCGAAGCGCAATTGGCGAGATGGCCTGAACAACGCAGCGTGCATTGACTCGCCCCGGTTTTTCGTCTTGCCGCCACG
>CANGHQ010000087.1 GCA_947453585.1 Burkholderiales bacterium
ACCCATGGCGTCGGGCACCGTGAGGATGTCGCTGAACAAAATGGCGGCGTCCAGCGGGTAGCGCTCCAGCGGCTGCAGCGTGACTTCGGTGGCGTAGTCGCGGTTGGTAGCCAGCCCCATAAAGCTGCCGGCCTGGGCCCGGGTGGCGCGGTATTCGGGCAAATACCGCCCAGCCTGGCGCATCAGCCACAGCGGGGTGTAAGGCGTGGCCTGGCGCAGGCAGGCGCGCAAAAACGTGTCGTTGTGCAGCGGCGCAAAGGTTGCGTTCAGGGCATCTTGGGTGGGTGTGGGGCTGGTGGAGTTCATGGCTTGGCTTGTGTTGTCGCTCGCTTGGGTCTGGGTTTGCGGGCAGAACCGGTGCCACAAGGGCCGTCCGGGTCTGGTGCAAGCGCGCCAGGGGTGGCAAACCACCCCGCAGCAGGCATGGCGGCAAGTGTACGCAACTCGCCCCGGGCTGCGAAATTCGCTGCTTTGGCCTTGCCCACAGCAGCGAAAAATTCGGCGCCAGAAGCCACCAGTCTTAACACTATTTCGATTATCAATTTGATTTAAATATGCAAATTCACTAGATATACTGACCCGCCTAAGAGGAGGCATATTGGCAGCTACATTCAACGCCCAGTGGGCTGAGCAAGGCGCGTGGCGACGCGAGTTTTCCTTTTTGCTGCGCCTGTTTTCACGCTGGCTAAAAGACAACGCGCTGCTCGACACTGCGGTGCAAGACCGCCTGCTGCGCCTTGAAAGGAGGACCGCTTCCAACAGGGTGGTGGTCGCTTTTGTCGCCGAGTTTTCGCGCGGCAAGTCAGAAATGGTCAACGCCATCTTCTTTGCTGACTACGGGCGGCGCATCATGCCCGCCAGCGCCGGGCGCACCACCATGTGCCCCACGGAAATTGGCTACGAGCCAGACCTGTCCCCCAGCTTGCGCCTCCTGCCCATCCAGACCCGTCTGCAGCCCCAGGCGCTGCGCGACTGGCGCCAGACGCCCGAGGCCTGGACGGCCTTTGACCTGGATGTGAACAACGCCGAGCAGCTCGCCAGCACCTTCGAGCGGTTGACCGAGACCCTGCAAGTCACGCAGCAAGAAGCCCAGGCCCTGGGCTTTTGGCACAGCCAAACCCCCGAGGAAAACCCGCCCACCGACGCCCAAGGCCTGGTGCAGGTGCCCAAATGGCGCCATGCGCTGGTCAATTTTGCGCACCCGCTTTTGAAACAGGGCCTGGTCATTCTGGATACGCCCGGGCTCAATGCCATTGGTGCGGAGCCCGAACTCACCGTCGGCCTGATCGACCAGGCCGATGCGGTCGTGTTTATCGTCGGCGCAGATACAGGCGTGACCGGCTCTGACCTCGCCATCTGGCAGGAACACATCCGGCCTGACGCCGACCAGGGCCGCACCAAGCTGGTGGTGCTCAACAAAATCGACACTTTGTGGGACGAACTCAGCAGCGCGCCACAGATCCAGGCCCAAATCGACGTGCAAAAGCGGCGCACCGCACAGGCTCTGGGTGTTGATCCGCTGGAAGTGTTGGCCGTGTCCGCCCAAAAGGGCTTGGTCGCCAAGGTGAGTGGCAATGCTGAACTGCTGGAGCGAAGCGGTTTGCTGGCCCTGGAAACGGCTTTGGCCCAAGGCATGGTCGGCGGGCGTCGTGTGGCGTTACACACCGCTATTGCGCAGGACATTGACGCACTGCACGCCGAAGTAGCGCGCTTGGTTCAAGCGCGCGAGCTTGGTTTTACCGAGCAGCGCGCGGAACTGGAAGGCTTGCGGGGAAAGAGCGACGCCGTCTTGCGGCAGATGCGCCAGCGCATCGCGCAAGAGCAGCAGGATTTCGAGCGCGCAGGCAGCAAAATCCGTGCGCTCAAGGCTGTGCACGTCCGGCTTTTCAAGGCGATCTAGGATGCGCTTGATCCGATGCGCCTGATTCAGGAAATGCAAGGGTTGGCCCATGCGCTTTCGCAGCCGGGTTTGAAATTCGGCGTTAAAAAAGCGTATGGCGACACCTTTCGTCACCTTCGACAGCATTTGAACCAGGCGCATGCCGCAGCGCAAGAAATCCGCGATATGCAAGTCGCCACCTTTCACCAGATCAACGCTGAACTGGGCACCGCGCTGCAGCCCCTGGCACCGCCTGCAATGGACGCTTGCCTGATGGATCTGGAGCTGGCAGAGCGCAGCCATCTGTCCTACCTCGGGATTCGCAACCTGTTGCGCCTGCAGCAGCCGGAGTTCACGCAGCGCTTGGTCAGTGCGCTGGCGTCCAGGCTCGGTGCCTTGCAGGCGTCGGTACAAAAAGACGCAGAGGTCTGGCGCGACTCGGTGATGGAACTTCTGGACGGGCAGGTACGAACGCGGCGGGCCCATTTCGCCAACCGCCTGAATGCCATCGAAAAAATCGGCAACGCAACCGAAGGACTCGACCAGCGCCTGCGCGAGCTGGCTGATCGCCAGCAAGCGACAGCCGCACTGCGCGCCAAACTCGACGCGCAGGCGGCGCATCTTGCGGCTGCCAATGACGATCATCTGACGAAGTAGCGCACCTGACACGCTTGTGCCGCAGCAAGCGCGCGGTCTTTTCCAATTTCGCCAAGCCCAGAAAGGTACATTTGTTAAAACCATGTATATTCCGATAAACCTTATCACAAAGACATGCAATGGAAAAAATTTTGAACGCGTTTGGATCCGGAGGCCGCGTCATGGTTGTGGACGACAGCCACACCATTCGACGCAGCGCCGAGATTTTTCTCAAGCGCGCCGGACACGAAGTTTTTCTGGCCGAGGATGGTTTTGATGCCTTGGCCCAGGTGAACGACCTCGTGCCAGATCTGATTTTTTGTGACGTGCTGATGCCCCGGCTCGATGGCTACCAGACCTGCGCCATCATCAAACGCAATGCACGCTTTGCCTCGGTGCCGGTGGTGATGCTTTCCTCCAAGGACGGTATTTTTGACAAAGCTCGGGGGCGCATCGCCGGGGCCGACCACTACATCACCAAACCCTTTACCAACGAACAGCTGCTGCACGCCGTGCAGCAGTTCCGCAACCCCAGCCAAGGAGCCCAATGATGGCGGTGCAAAAAGTGCTTATCGTGGACGATTCGAAAACCGAAACTTTTTTGATGACTGCGATCCTGCAGGAAAACGGCTACTCGGTTGCCAGCGCAGAGGGCGCAGACCAGGCCATGGACCGAATCGCGGCCGAGCGGCCCGAGCTCATCCTTATGGACGTGGTGATGCCTGGGCGCAACGGCTTTCAGCTCACGCGCGCCATTACCCGCACGCCAGAACTCGCCGACATCCCCATCATCTTTTGCACCAGCAAGAGCCTGGAAACCGACAAGGTCTGGGGCTTGCGCCAGGGCGCACGCGACTACATCACCAAGCCAGTGAATGCGGCCGAACTGATCGCCAAGATCAAAGCCTTGGGCTAACGCAGACATGGCCCAGAAAGAGTCCCTCAAAGACCTGCAGGCGCGCCTTGCCGAGCGACTGAAGCTTGCGCAATCAACAGGTGTGTCCGCCGCCTGGCTGGCGGTAAGCGCCGCAGGAAAAAACTACCTGCTTCCCCTGCGCCAGTCGGGCGAGATTTTGCCGATCCCCCAGTGGCAGGTGGTGCCGCACACCAAACCCTGGTTTCTGGGCGTCATGGCCGTCCGAGGCAGTTTGTTTGGTGCCGTCGATTTGGCCCAGTTCATCGCGCAATCCCTCGGTGCAGACGAGGATGACATGGATGGCCTGCTTTTCCTGGAAGACGAAACACCCAGTGTGGTCACCATAAACCCGTCGATTGAGGGCGGCTGCGCTTTGCAGGTCGGGCGTTTGTCCGGGCTGCGTTCGGCGGACGCCTTCACATCCTCAAGCCCGGCACCCGCGGGGGCGCCGACATTTTTTGGAAATCAGTTTGTCGATGCGCAGGGCGGGCATTGGCAGGAAATCAACCTGCAAACGCTGTCCCAGTCTCCGCAGTTCTTAAACATCAGCGCTTAGTCAGGTACCCGTTATGGCCATCCCCAATTTGCTCCCTATTGCCCGCATCAACACCACGTCTGTCGTTGCCATGTCTGACGCGCATTCGCAGTTCGCCGAAAGTGTAGAAGCAGGCAGCCCGGAGCCTGGAAATGCGCCCTTGCCTGCCCTGTCGGTGGATCAGGTGGCAGCCGAGCCCGCTTTGCCGCAAGACGCCTCCCAGATGAGGGTGACGGTTCCGGGAATCGGCACGCGCAGTGTGCGGGCGCAGTGGCGCCTGTTGGGCGCCGTGTTGGCCCTGTCTCTGGTGGTGGTGCTTCCCGCTGCGACCTTCAAGCTGAGATTGCTCGACACGCTGGCCCAGCAAATTGCTGCCACGGGGCAGTCGCTCATGCAGTCGCAGCGGCTGGCCAAGTCCGTCACGCAGGCCTTGGTGGGAAATCCGCAGGCTTTCGCTGATATGGCGGCCAGCACTGAGGTGCTTGCCAAGTCAATCGCCGCCCTGGAGCATGGTGACCCGGGCATGCGCATCGAAGCACTGCCCCAGGATATCCAGCCATCGCTGCTCCCCGCCCTTGCCTTGGTCGCGCAAGCCCAAAAGAGTAGCAGCACGATCTTGGCGCAGCAAAAAATCCTCGAGCAAATTGGCGTGGCGCTCATTAGTATTAACCGCCAGTCCGAAGATTTGCTGGAGTTGACCAAAACCATCTCGTCGATGAAGCAGCAGCAAGGCGCCTCGCCGGGCGACATTTCTGCGGTGGGCGAGTTGTCCACCCTGACCCAGCGCATCGGCAAATCCACCAATGAGTTTCTGACCAGCCAGGGCGCCAGCCCCGAGGCGGTGTTTATCCTGGGCAAGGACCTCAATGCGTTCAAGGACATCGCCCAGGGGCTGCTCGACGGAAGCGCCGACCTGCGTCTCAATGCCACGCAGGACAAACCCACGCGCGAAAAACTCGTCGAGCTCATCGGCATGTTTGACGAGACGCGCTCACAAGCGGGCGCTATTTTGAACAATTTGCAGGTGCTGGTGGCTGTGCGCCAGGCGCAGTCAGGCGTAATCAAAGACAGCGAGCCCTTACGTGAGCACCTGGAGGCGCTGCAACACCAGCTTTCAGACCGAACCAGCGAAGGCCTTCTTGCCACAGGCGCGCTTGCGCCGCTTGCCTTGCTGGTCTTGATCAGTGGTATTGGTTTGTCGTATGTGCAGGTGCAAGAGAGCCGCATTCGCCAAGGCTTTGCTGAAACCCAACGCCAGGCTGCGCAGCAAAGCAGTGAGAGGGCGCAGCAGTTGGCGCAAGACGCCAAGCGCGTCAACGATTCCAACCAGGCTGCGATTCTGCGCTTAATGAATGAGTTGCAGGCAGTCGCGGGCGGCGACCTGACGCAGGAAGCTACCGTGAGCGAAGACATCACGGGCGCCATCGCCGATTCGGTCAACTACACGGTCGAAGAGCTGCGCTCGCTGATCGTAAGCGTGCAAGGCGCTGCCGAACGCGTGACCCAAACCACGGCCACGGTAGACCGCACCTCTCAGGCCCTGCTCGCAGCGTCCGACGCCCAATTGCAGGACATTCGGGAGGCGGGCCGCTCAGTGGTGGAAATGGCCGGTCGCATCACCGATGTGTCCGCACAAGCCCAAGAATCGGCCCTGGTCGCGCGCCAGTCTTTGCAAGCGGCAGAGTCTGGCTTGCTGGCGGTGCAAAGCACGATTGGCGGCATGAACACCATTCGCGACCAGATCCAGGAAACATCCAAGCGCATCAAGCGGCTGGGTGAATCCTCGCAGGAAATTGGCGAGATCACTGACTTGATCTCGGACATCACCGAGCAGACCAATGTGCTGGCGCTCAACGCCGCCATCCAGGCGGCGTCCGCCGGAGAGGCGGGGCGGGGATTTTCTGTTGTGGCCGAAGAGGTGCAGCGCCTGGCCGAGCGCTCGGCCGACGCCACCCGGCAGATTGCGGCCCTGGTCAAAACGATCCAGACCGATGCCCAAAATGCGATGGGTGCCATGGAGCGCTCGGCGCAGGGCGTGGTCGCTGGGGCGCAGTTGTCTGACAACGCAGGCGAGGCCTTGACCGAAATTGACCGCGTCTCTCGCCAAGTCGCTGAGCGGATCGTGAAAATTTCTGGCGATGCTTCGCGTGAAGCCGACTTGGCCAGTGGCGTGGCTCACAACATCCAGCTTATTTTTGCCGGAACAGAGAAAACGGCTGACGGCACCCGCGCCACGGCAATCCAGGTGCGCGAACTGTCGCAGACCGCGCAGGAACTGCGGCAGTCAGTGGCACGCTTCAAGATTGCCTAGCGCGGTAATGGCGCACTACCCCGATCCTGGCGCCGCACTGAGCGCTCCAACAATGGCCTCCATTCCCGCAGCGAACTCCCGCCTTGGTGTGGTGCAGGACCTGGGCCCTCTGGCCTGGATCCTGGAAGACTTGCGCGCGTCGCTCACCGCCGCTGGCAACGCCGTGCGTCGCTTCGTCTGGGATGAAAAGACCGGCGCCAGCGCGCAAGCCGATACCGGCGAATTGCGTCAGGCCCGCCAAAAGTTTCACCAAAGCGCTGGCGCCCTGGAGATGGTGGGCCAGCAGCGAGCGGCAAAGGTTCTGCGGTCACTGGAGGCGTTGGCACACAAATTCGTACAGTGGCCCGATATGTGTAACGACGACGCTGCGCGCCGCGTAGAGCGTGCGAGCCGCGCCGTAGTGGACTATGTGGAAGGGGTATTGAGGGGCAGCCAGGCCTCGCCTGTGGCGCTGTTTCCGCAGCAGCGCTCGGTCATGGAACTGTGCGGCGCCGAACGCATCCACCCGGCCGACCTCTGGCACAGTGACTGGCACTGGCTGCCGGTGGCGCTCCCCGGTGCGATAGAGCCCTTGCACTATTCACCCACTTTGCGTGCGGGCCTGGGCGATGCATTGCTGCCTGTTCTGAAAACGCTTGATGCCGCCCATGCCACGCAGATGGCGCACTTGTGCGCAGGCTTGGCGGCGGGGGAGTCGTCCTTGGAAGCCCGTAGTTATTGGACCTTTGCCGCAGGCTTTTTTGAGGCGATCGCGTTGGCTTGCCTGCCCGATGACGTTTATGTGCGGCGCAGCGCGGCCAAAGTCATGGCGCGATATGCGCTTTTGGCCACGGGCCAAGCAGCGTCGCTTGAGGCGGCGGTGCAGGATTTGATGTTCTTTTGCGCACTGGCCAATCCACCCCCTGAGGCGAATGCGCCCCTGCTGCAGGCGGTGCGCAG
>CANGHQ010000088.1 GCA_947453585.1 Burkholderiales bacterium
CTCGGCCTTGCGCACCGGGCTGGGGTTGGGCAGGTCGGGGGCCATCACCATGCCCTTGTCCATGGCCCAAAACTCGTGGCGCAGGGTGACGCCGCCGCTCCAGTCGCCCAGGCTCGACAAAAAGACATATTCCTCGGCCGTGGGCAGGCGGCCTTGCATTTTTTCGCAGGATTTTTCGGCGTTTTCGGGGGACGTGGCGTGGCTGATGGGCGAGCCGGGTGCGCCCAAGAGCTCAACCACGCTGCTGCCGTATTTCACCTTGGACGGAAATCGGGTTTTCTGAAAATGTTCAAACACCTGCCCCGCCAAGCCTTGCATCACGGACTCTGGTGCTCCCTGGCCCTGGAAGTTTTGGGTCGCGCCCTCTTTGGTTTCAATGTGCAACGTCACCGTCACATCGCCCCGGCAGCTCGGGCTGAATGAATAAATACCCCACACCACGCCGCTCAAGCCCGCCAGATAACGCTGGTCGAGGTAGCCCTGGCGTTTTTGCTCGTGCAACTCACGCACCACCTGGATCAGCGGCAGCGGGTTAAAAAAGGCAACTTTCTTTTGTGGGGGATTGACGTCGCGGTAAATGGCGTCCAGGGACGCCTTGAAGCTGCCTTCGAGCACCACGTCCATCCCCAAACCGGCGCTGGCGAGCGCGCGGTTCTTGTTGGTCAGCTCGTCCATGGCCAGCACAATGGCAAACGCGCTGCCCGAACTGGCACCCTCGCGCAGCAAACCAATCATGTTTTGCGTCAGCGCCTGGGTGTTTTCTGTCTTGCTGCGACCGTAGGCATCCTGGTATTGGCACAGATCCTGGCCCCGGATAAAGGGGATCGTGGGCCACAGCAAAATTTGTTGCGGGTCGGCGCCATAGGCGCTGCCCGCTATCAGCAGCAAAAGGAAGAAAAATCGTCGCATAGGGTGCGCAGCCTTAATTAAAACCAGGCGTGCCTAATGAAGCCCACGCAGATCATTAATTGTAAAAATCAAAAAATTTAATATCCCTGATTTAGATCAACGCCGCAGTTTTTCCAAGCCGCATTTTCCCCTTAGAAAACAAAAAGCCTTTCAAAAAGAAACAGACAGCCGTGTATGGCGTTCTGCAACTTTTGGGAAAAGCCTTTCTGTTTTTGCCTGCCCCTTAGTGCATCACGCCTTGCGATTCGGCCATGGTTTTAAGCAAGTGACTGTCAAGCACCTTGATGTGCCGGTTGTCCACATGCAGAATGCGGCGCTCGGAAAACAGGCGCAGCAAGCGGCTCACCGTCTCTTGCCGAATCCCCAGGAAAGAACCGATTTCGTCGCGCGACATGCGCAGCAGCACCTCGGACTGCGACAGACCCCGGCTCTTGAGCTTTTCCAGCAAATTGATCAGGAACACCGCTACCCGCTCTTCGGAGCGCAGACTGCCCAGCAGCAGCGCCAGGCTTTGCAGGCGCACCACCTCGTTGCTTAGGGTCTTGAGAAAATAAAAGCGCAAGGACGGGCATTCGTTGGAGTACTGCTCGATCAAGTCAAAGGACATGGTCCAGACCTCGGAATCTTCCAGCGCAACCGCGTCGGTAGTCAGCTGGCCGCTGGCAATGCCGTCCGCACCAATGACGTCGCCCACCATATGAAAGCCCGTGACCTGCTCGCGCCCGTCCTTGGCGCTCAGGCAAGTCTTGAAAAAGCCGCTGCGTACATAAAACAGCGAGCCGAACTTATCGCCTCCGTTGTACAAAACTGCGCCACGCTTGATGCGGCGCCGACTGGTCACCACCTGCTCAAGGTAGCCACATTGGCCTTCGCCATCTTCTCCAGCGCTGCGTGCCTTGGTCTGGCAGCTGTTGCAGGTCGGGGACCCGTAGCTGTTGCCCAAACTGGGAAAACGAATACCGGTATTCACATTGGTCATAAATTTCTCCTTTTGCAGATCCTATTCAGCTAGCTCATAAATTAATTTGACATTTATCAAATTAATTCAAACATAGAAAATTTAAAAGAAATAAATGACTATATACACAATTTTTTTAATTTAAATACAAAATTTATTATTATTTAATAAATCCTGAAATACACAAAAAACGTTAGTCAGAGGCAAGGCGAGGGCTATGATTTACCTCGCTTTTTTTCCAAAATGTCAGTGGCCTCCAGCCAAAGAGGGAAGCAGCGTCCGAAAAATGCTGATCGCCGCTGGGCCCAACAAAACAATGAATATTGATGGAAATATAAAAAACAATGTAGGGAATAGAAGTTTGATTGGAATCTTGGCTGCAATCTCTTCGGCCCTTTGCATGCGCTTGTCGCGCATGGTCTCAGAATGGATGCGCAGGGAGTCGGCCATATTGCTGCCGAAATGTTCGGACTGCAGCAAGATCGTGACAAACACACCCACGTCTTCCACCCCGGTACGCATAGAGAAATTGTGCATAGCAGTTTCGCGGGAGGCGCCCACCTGCAGCTCCAGCACCACCAGGTCCAGCTCTTCTGCCAGGGCAGGGCTGCGCAGGCTCAATTCGCTGCCGGTCTTGCGCATGGCCGCGTCAATACCCAGGCCTGCCTCCACACAAATCGTGAGCAGATCAATGGCGTCGGGCATGGCTTCCTGGATCTCGCGCTCGCGGGCGGACACCTTGAAGTTGAGCACCATATTGGGAATGTAATAACCCACGCCGCACAGCAGCACCAGCCCGGTGAGCGCGGGCGCAGACAAGGCTTGCGCGCCCATAAACCCACCAAAGGCCAAAAGCAAGGCCGGCAACAGCAATGCCAAAAACACCTTGGCCACCAAAAAACCGGGCAGCCACAAGGCGTGGCGCAGGCCGGCGTTGTAAAAATGGATGCGCAGATCGGACACCTTGCCGCCGTCCTTGGGTGTGGCCAGGCGGGTCAGCAAGGGGCCCATGCGGTTGGCCATCAGCTGCCAGGCAGACGGGCTTTGCGGCGACGCGCTCAGCGGGTTTTGCGCGGCTTGCAGGCCTGCGAGCCGCTGCTGCACCGAGCGGTCGCGGTTCCACAAGAAGTTAAGCCCCAAGACGAAACAGAAAAACGCGAGGAATACAGTGATCAGTATGGATGTAGTGCTTGTCATGGCGTCCTCACAGGCGAACGTTGTTGATACGCCATAGCAAGAAGATGCCAATCAGCATCGACACCACAGCCACCTCGACCACCACAATGCCTGTGGGGTCAGCAAAAAGTACGGTCATGTAG
Organism: Burkholderiales bacterium; assembly: GCA_947453585.1. GTDB lineage: Bacteria > Pseudomonadota > Gammaproteobacteria > Burkholderiales > Burkholderiaceae_C > Allorhodoferax. Next base: position 3,187 of record CANGHQ010000088.1, read on the forward strand.
CTTGGGTTGGCCAGTTGGATGATCCCCCCAAGGAAAAAGGGCAAGCCCGCCAGAATGTAAGCAGACAGCTTGCCCTCGGCCGCCAGCACCCGCACCCGTCCAAAAAACTTGAAGCGCGCCCGGATCAGCGAACCCAATATGCCCAGCAAGTTGGCCAGATTGCCACCGGTTTCAAGCTGAATCGAGACCGCCAGCACAAAGAACCCCATGTCCGGCGCGGGCACGCGCATGGCCATATTGCGCAGCGCCGTCTTGGTAGCAACGCCAAAGTTGATTTCATCAAACGTGGTCTTGAACTCTGTGGCAATCGGCTGGGGCGACTGGCTGGCCACCATGGACAAGGTGGCCGAAAAAGCATGGCCGGCCCGCAAGGCGCGGCAAATCAGGTCCAGCGCGTCGGGCAGTTCAGCCACGATCTTGTCCAATCGGCGCAGGCGCTTCCAGCGCATGCGCACCAGCGGCACGACCGCAAACAACAAGCCCAGCGTGAGCACCGACATCCAGCCCCAGTCCAGCACCGCGCCCAGCAGCACGCCCACCACCAGGGCCAGAACCATGCTTGCAAGCAGGCTTGCCACCAGTTGCTCAGAACCCGCCTGCAGCAGCAACTGATCCAAAGCCGCAACCCGCGGAATCTTGGTTAGCCACGCGTGCACATAAGGAATGTCACTAAGCTTGCGGTCGCGGGCAAGCGCTAACGTGGACTGCGGTTTGTCGGCGCTGGCCAGCAAATACAGGCGCTCTCGAACGCGTTTAATTTCTGGCGTCCCGGAATCGTGCCACAGCAAAAGAAAGCCTTCAAGCAGCATGAAGACTGCAAGAAATCCGAGAACCAGAAACATGGCATAGGTGGAGTCCATGGATTTACTCGTAGGTTTTGTTAGGGTTGAAGGTATCTTCGGGCAACACGTTGCCGTAGGCGGTCACGCGGCGCATGAACTGTGGGCGAACGCCACTGGCGCTGTAATAACCCAGCACCGTGCCGTCGTCGGCCACACCGGTTTGGGTAAACGAGAAAATTTCCTGCATGGTGATGATGTCGCCCTCCATGCCCACAATTTCCTGCAGGCTGACCACCCGGCGCCGACCATCGGTCAGCCGGGCGATTTGCACCACGGCAGTAATGGCTGAACTGATCTGCTGGCGAATGATCTTGGGCGGAATATTGAGCCCGCCCATGCTGCACATATTCTCTAGCCGGGTCAGGGTGTCACGCGGGTTGTTGGCATGCACCGTGGCCATGGACCCGTCGTGGCCGGTGTTCATGGCCTGCAGCATGTCGAGCACTTCCACCCCGCGCACCTCGCCCACGATGATGCGGTCGGGCCGCATGCGCAGGCTGTTGCGCACCAGGGCGCGCTGGTTGACCTCGCCTTTGCCTTCAATATTTGGCGGCCGCGTTTCCAGACGCACCACATGGGGCTGTTGCAAGCGCAGTTCGGCCGTGTCCTCAATCGTCACAATCCGCTGGTTGGTGGGAATGGCGCTGGACAAGATGTTGAGCAGCGTCGTCTTGCCGCTGCCGGTGCCGCCCGAGATCAGGATGCTGAGCTTGGAGCGCACCATGGCCGTGAGCAAATCCATCATGCCGGGCGTGAGCGACTTCTTCTCCAGCAGGTCTTTGATCCGCAAGGGCTCCGCCGGAAAGCGGCGCACCGAGAGCACCGGCCCGTCCATGGCCAGCGGCGGTATGACGGCGTTCACGCGCGAACCGTCAGGCAAGCGCGCGTCCACCATGGGGCTGGATTCGTCAATATGGCGCCCGATCCTGGAGACGATCTTGTCGATGATCTTCATCAGGTGCGGCGCATCGGTGAACTTGACGTTGGTCAGCTCCAACTTGCCGGCGCGCTCGATATAGACCTGCTTGGGGCCGTTGACCAAAATATCGGACACCGCCGGATCGGCCAGCAGGGGCTCAATCGGGCCAAAGCCCATCACTTCGTTCTGGATGTCCTCAATCATCTGGCGCTGCTCGCTCAGATTAAGCACGGCGCTGTATTCGGACAGCATTTGCACCACCAAGGCCGCGAGCTGCTCGCGCAGGCGCTGGGGTGGCATGTTGTTGAGCGCCTTGAGGTCAACCCGGTTGATCAAGTCGTTGTGCAGCGTGGTGCGCAGGTTGATGTAGGCCGGCGACTCCAGGCTGGTAATGCGCGCGGGCAGGTTCTCCGCGGTAGTGATGATGCGGTCTATCACGGCGTCGCGTGGCGTCATTGGCCAAAGCCCATGAATTTACGCAGCAAGTTCAAGGGCCCGCCGGCCCCGTGCCCGTTCCCGTTCCCGTTCCCGTTCCCGTTCCCGTTGCCGTTGCCGTTGCCGTTCGTGTGGCCGTTGCCGTTGCCGTTGGTGTGACCGTTGCCGTTGAGCGGCGCCAGGTTTTCGGCCCATTCTTTCAGGGCGCGGGCTACCGGGTCGCGCGGCGTGATTTCCACCAGCGGGACGCCTTGGTTCACGGAATTGGACACCGCCGCGGGGCTGCTGGGAATGGTGCGGGCCACGCGGGCCAGAGTGGACTTTTCGACATCCTCCAGGCCAAAGTGAGCGCCGCGCGTGTAGTTGTTCACCACGATCTGCATTTTGTCCGGGGCGCAGCCATGGGCGCGCAGGTACTGGCCAATGGACTTGGCTGCGCGCACATTGGGAATATCAAGCTGCACAATCAGGTACAACAAATTTGCCAGGCTGATGGCCTTGATGGCCACGGCGTCGAGCGTGCTGCTCACGTCCAGCACCACAAAGTCGTAGTGGCGGCGCGCCACCTCAATGATCTTTTCGATCGCCACCGGCGTCACATCGGCCACCTGCTCGGGCGTGGCCGGCGCCACCAGCACATGCACTCGCTCGCTGACCTTGGCCATGCTGGCCTCCAACATGGCCTCGTCCAGCCGCAGGTACTGCTGCGCCAACTCCACCACATTGGTCTTGGCACCGGTGTTGCCCAAATAGATGGCGGCGTCGCCAAAGCTAAAGCGCAGGTCCAGCACCGCCACCCGCTTGTTTTGGCGAGCCAGCGCATAAGCCAGGTTGGTGGCCAAAAAGGTGACGCCCGAACCGCCTTTGGCGGCCACCATCGCAATCACCACGCCGCCCTTGGTCGCGGCGCTGGCCAAAGCCACTGCTGCCAGGCGCGACTGCGCAAAGCGCAGCGCCTCCTGAAAACTCAGGGCGTCCACCGGAGAAGCCAGCACCTTGCGCACCCCGATGTGCATGGCAAGCGTGAGATATTCCACCGACTGGTCCGGGCTGATCAAAATGGTGTGGATCTGCGGAAACTTGGCCAGGGCCGATTCGATCTGCTGCAGGATGTTCATATCCGCACCCACGGATGCGTCCACCACAAGCACATCAGGCTTGTCGGTGATCAGCACGTTGTCGAGCATGTCGGTGGCGCCAATATGGGGGTAGTACTCGGTGTCCCCCACCACCACCGTAGAGTCGGCGAACACCTTGAGGTTGGCCTCGGAGTTCGAGATTGCGGATACTTTGATCGTCATGGTGTTTTTCTCTCTGATAAATCCAGCAGCATGGGCCGACTGCTACCTGGGGTTCACGCGGTGGCGCAACAGGCCGGCATCCGCCGGCGGGGCTTTTCAGCCCCACCGTCCGGACGCAGCGACGCACTCACTTGGACCCGCCAAACAACTCAAAGGTTTTGACCGGCGCTTTAAAGGAGTCCTGGTAGCGGTCCTGGCTGTGCACCGCTGCCGCAGCGTCCAGACCCGCCACCGGGTCTTGGCGCTGGGCCGGCGTGGCGCCGATGATCTGGCTGTCGCGAATCGTACGCACGCTCTCGCCAAACTTGGCGTCCAGCGCCTGGGTGCTGGGCGCCGCGCAGGCGGCCAGCGTTGCTGCAATCCAGGCCACAGCCGCCCAGCCAGCGCCACGGGCCAATCGTTTGAAATTACTTTGTGTCATGGCAGTTTTCCTTTTAATAGAGTTCCAGGGCGTCGGCCTGCGCCGGGGCCTGCACCGTCAACATGGGGTCCAGCGTGGGCGCGTCGTCGGGCGACA